>CAZHOC010000976.1:0-3056 GCA_964534295.1 uncultured Bacteroidia bacterium
CGCAAAACCCTTACCCCAGCTTTTGACCTCTTCGCCTTCGTATTCATAGATCACGTAAAACTGCTCCTGCGGATAACGCTTACCCAGTTCGATGGCAATTTCGTCGGCTTTTTCTTTGAGTTGTGTTTCCACGGGACGATTTAAGCCCCAAGCATAGGACTTGGTCTGAACCGTAATCTCATGGGCACGGCTGGAAAAATTATCTACCGGTGCGGCGATGCCTCCTAGCGGCGCGTCAAGCATACCATCGCTTTGCGAAATCCGTTCAGTAGTGCGATTATCCAAGGCCTTCCAAAAAGCCTTCATGTCTTCAAACTTGGAGAGGCTTTCAGGCTCTATGGTCGGCAGACTAAGAAGATTTTGCAGGCTGTCGCCATGTAAATCGGTTTTGCCCAACAAATAGATATCAATGCCAAAGTCATTGGTGGCGCGTAAAAACTGCTGCTTATCGATAAAGTCTGAGGAATAGACGGAGCTTTGCTGATTGGATTCGAAGCTGTGGTTGAGGAGGAGGATGGTCTTGCCTTCAAAGTCCTCGAGAAGGCTGCGGCTGTTGGCTTGAAACTTTTCGAGATCTAGGTAGCCATAATGAGAGATGTCCCAGATATCCACGGGTGAGCCTAAGCCTTGATAATAATTGACGATGCCTTCGACCGTATGCTTATGACTGTCTCGATTGATGACGAGTAGGATATCCGAGTCGGGCGTCTTGCGGTAGGTACTAGCGACACGCAATTGAAAGGGCGCATACTGAATGATCCTGCGGTCGCGATTGTCGTCAGGTCGCGCAAGGCGTAGATCGGTGCGAGCCCAGTTCGTGGTCATGGGTTCGGCCTCCGGATGAACGCCTGCATAGAGGGAAACTGAAATTGCCTGACCGGGCTCAATATCATTGATCTCAGTAACAAAGCCGTCCTCCAATTCGAGATGATTGCCATTGCGATCAAAGAAGAGGATATGTTCGAGCGAAAGCTGGGCTTCACGATTGGCTTGCTCGGTATAAAAGTAAGTTTGGGCCATGCGTTCACCGAGGGTGGTAAGACCGATAGCCTTTTGACTATGATTGATGATCGTCCATTGGATGCGACTGGCATAACCCCTAGCGATAGAATGGTGGCCACGGACAGGTTTGATTTCAAGGGGAAATTGTAGCTGTAATAAGCTCTGCCGCCTTGCCCGATTGAAGCTTTGTAGGATTCCGCCCATGATCCCTTCTGTCTTGAGATTGCCTTGTACCCGCAGGCTGTTTGGGGAGATCTCTTGTTCTTGGGGTTCGCGTACGCGAACGACTAACTCTTCAGTAAAGGTGTGCGTTGCGCCTGGCGCTAGGCCTAAAGGAACGGCCAAAGCAATGGGCTCAGCCTCCCACCATGCATGATGTAAAAGGTAGACATAAGCGTTCCGCGCAGCGGGCATGGGCATCTTACCAATATTGCGGACAGTCAGATTACGAATAAACAGGCGCTCGCCAAACTCTAGGATTCCGTCCTCAAAAGCATCGACAATCTCATAGCTGAGTACTTCTAGCTCAAAGAGTTTTTGCCCCTGATTGCGTAGTCCGGTCTGGGTTTGGATGCCATAGGCGTACTTGCCAGCGGTACCATTAGTGCCATCTCGGCCATCATCCCCATTACTTCCAGAATAACCACTAGGCCCGGTGCTACCGCCCCGATTGGTCCGAGTCCGATAAATGGTGCGCCCATTGGCATCTTTGCCGGCTCGCTCTTGCCAGCTATAAGAGCTACCGCCCCGGCCACCTGAGCCTCCGCGTCCACCATAACCGCCTGCTCCCCCACTGCCACCTACTCCAGGCGTTATATCGATGGAGGTTAGCATCAAGAGATGCGTCTGTTCGGGATCTGTACTGACCAAAATATTGCCTCCAGCTCCTCCATGACCCGCATCACCGCCATCTCCTCCATTACCGCCGTCGCCGCCACGCCCCCCGCTGCCACCAGAAGAGTAGCGAGTCGCATTACGTCCGGGACTACCAGTCGCGCCATCCATACCTCGGCCCCCGGCTCCGCCTCGACCGCCATTGCCCCCGCGGGCCCAAAGACTGATCAACTTACCGATGCTGAGATTGATCTTTTCTTTGAAGGATTTGAGTTGGTTGGAACCTGGAGTGAGGACTTTGCCTTGGACCAATAGATCAGTATCGAGCGGAAACCCAAGATAAGTCTCCTCAGCATGTAAATCGGTCTGCAGCTCTAGGTGTATTTCGCCCCCTTTTTGACCACTGGTGCCATTGCTGCCGTCCCCACCATTGGCACCATCGATGCCAAAGCCTCTACTGTACATATGACCAGCGCCGTCTCGACCCTTGCGGCCGGACTTACCAGAAACATCAATTTTGAATAACCACTCTTTGCTTGAGTTGGTGATGAGTTTGTTTTCGATAGGGCCGTAGGTGGCCTCTCCTTTTTGGGCAGGTCTCAGATTAGGGTTTTCGCTACTCATCCAGCAGCTTGTTTTGGATCACATATGCCACCAGTCCGGGCATAGTGTGCAGATCCAAGCTTTCGCGGGCTTTGATGAGCATGTTTTTTCGATGCCGGTCGACGGTAGACTCCTTCATCTGCAAAATACGGGCGATATCGGGGCCTTGCAAGCCCTTAGAAATGAGAAAAAGGATCTGTTGTTCGCGTTTGGTGAGGCGAAAACCAAAGTGGTCGGCCGGGGCTTCGATTTGTTGCTGGAGCATCTCTTCGATTTGTTCGTCGCGGTAGATTTCGCCTCGCGCAACGGTCAGTATGGCATGGCTCAGTTTGTTTTTGTCGAAGTCTTTATAAATGAAGCCCCGCGCTCCATTGGCAAAGGCTAGCTCCACGTTTTGGCGTTCGACGAAGACGGTAAAAATCAAAACGCGGGTATCAGGAAAGCGTTCCTGAATCTCTTTGAGGGTATCCAAACCATTTAGGCCAGGCATGGAGATATCGAGCAGGACTACGTCTGCCTGGCGTTTTTCTAGGTATTGGAGGAGGGCTTCCCCGCTATCTAAGCCAGCGAGGAGTTCTATTTGGTCATGATTAAGGAGCAAGGATTTGATGCCTTCT
>CAZHOC010000977.1:0-3055 GCA_964534295.1 uncultured Bacteroidia bacterium
GCTTCCTTTTTCATAACGACCAGGACCAAATGCTAGCCATATTATCGGCTGAGAATACTCATCTCCCGCCCAAATCTCACCTGCAACAAGTATTGGATCCAGCGCAGTTGCCTTTTCAATCCAGTTGTCTAAAGCTGTCCTTAAGTCGGAGCCAACTCCTTCTACATTAGCCAGCTCGCTTACGATCTCTTTAGGACTTCGAAACGTACCCTTGACCCAAGTATGGAATTCAAATTGGTTGATTTGAGGAAAAAGGTTTTCGCTCAAATCATAAAACCGCTTATTGATTTCGTAACGTGCCTGATCCCGATACCATGCTACTAGATTGCCATTTTCGAAAACATACTTATTGTAGTGTAGTACCTCCGAATTATCAGGTCGACGAGCGAAGATTGCCTCGCTAACAAAAAATATTTCCCCTTCTCTGAGGCTATACTCTCGTTGTAATTCATAGACCTTATCTCCTTTCCCAATTTGGGGAAATGCCAAAGCCGAAAAATCTCCCCCCGTTTGCGCATAATCAAATTGCCAAACCTTACCTTCATTATTCCAATCTTCCACCAATTGAAAGCGTACAGAATCTCCAGCCACCTTTGCCTGACGAAAAATTCGGTTTGGCGTATCGCTGTAAATCACCTGGGTTATTTCTTCCGCCTCCTTGGCCGCACTTAATCGAGGATCATCATCACTAAGACGAGGGCCGTTGAAGACAGGCGGATATACCTTTTGTTCATTTTTTACGGCTTGAACTGGAATCTCAACGGCTTCCACCGCTACCGTATTTACTTGTGAGCTTTCTTGCTGGCTACAAGCGGGGAGATAAAAAAGTACGAATACCAAGCACGAACCCCTTAAACCGGGCAATACTTTTTTCAGGAAATATTTCATACAGTGAATAAACCCACATTCAACCTTAACGCAAAAGCATTTATAGTTTGGGTCTTACCAGATTCCGTCTTAATTATGCAGCAGCAAAAAGGATCACTATGTTTGAAAAACTCAAGGCCTACGAAAGTCAGGCTCCTGAAATCGTATTTCACTGGCGAGATCGCCAAACTGAAGCCCAGGGATGGGTGGTAATAAATTCTCTTAGGAACGGAGCCGCCGGAGGGGGGACCCGAATGCGCAAAGGCTGCACGGAGCGTGAAGTCGTTTCCTTAGCCAAGACCATGGAAATCAAGTTCAATGTCTGCGGACCGCCAATTGGAGGTGCTAAGTCAGGGATTGATTTTGACCCTCGGGATCCGCGTAAGGAAGGCGTTCTGCGACGCTGGTATACTGCCGTAGCTCCTTTATTGAAAAGATATTATGGCACTGGAGGGGATTTAAATGTGGATGAAGGCAGAGAGGTAATTCCTATCACTTATGATTTGGGCGTCCACCATCCCCAAGAAGGTATTGTCAACGGTTACCTGGCTGCCAATGCAACCCAACGAAACCAGACTCTCAGACAATTGCGCAATGGAGTGGGCAAAACCGTAACCCATGAAAATTACGCCCCTACTACTGGTGAAGCGGTTACGATCTCAGATATGGTTACTGGATATGGGGTAGCCATGGCAGTGAGGCATTATTATAAGCTTTGGGATAAAGAGGAAAAGGAAAAACGAGTAATCATCCAAGGCTTTGGCAATGTGGGGGGGTCTGCAGCCCTTACCCTAGCTCATGCAGGGTATAAAATTGTTGGGATCATCGACAGAGCTGGTGGGATACTAAGTCCAGAAGGACTAGGTTTGGCCGAAGTAAAGGATCTTTACTTTGCTCGCGATGGCAACCAACTCAAGCACCCAGATATGATTTCATTTGATGAGATCAATCAAAAGATCTGGTCTTGTGGTGCGGAAGTCTTCATTCCAGCGGCAGGTTCAAGACTTGTATCTAAGGAACAAGCAGAGGCTATGATCGCCAATGATTTGGAAGTCATCTCCTGTGGTGCAAACGTTCCATTTGCTGATCCAGACATATTTTTGGGAGAAACAGGTACTTTTGTTGATGAGCAAGTAGCGGTCATCCCGGACTTTATTGCAAATTGTGGTATGGCCCGAACTTTTGCTTATCTCATGGCTCCTAATATTTCGATGGAAGACGAAGCAATTTTTATGGATATTTCGAACACAATTGAGCGAGCTTTACGTAAAACCCGTCAACGTACAGAAAATCCTAAAAAGCTTTGGCAGCATTCATTGGCTTGGGTCTTGGAGGATTTAATGTAAATACTTGCAAGTTGTAAGGCTAAGTGGTTATTTCGGCAGGACGATTGTTAAAAACATGCGCAAATTCTGGATCCGGTTCCTGGGTATTTTGTTGATAGTGGGCGTAAATTTCACCCCTTTATCAGCCCAGACGCCCCCACAGGAGTCTCAAAAATCTACTCAGGTAGAATCTACCCAACAAGCGACTCCTCCAACGGAGGTTGAGCATGATGCGGTCACGCATGAAGATGAAGCCCATGAGGGCGAAGAACATGCCTCTGAGGAGCATTCCTCTCCCAATCCCCTCTCCATCATACCCTTTGTGATATTGTTAGCCCTGATTGCCGCAGGACCAGTGTTTTTTCCGCACTTCTGGCATCATAACTACAAATATATCGCTCCTGGGCTGGGATTGATCACTTTGCTTTACTATTTGATTGGGCTTCATAACCCCTATGAACCGGCCCACGCTTTAGCCGAATATGTCTCCTTTATCGCTCTTCTGGCCCCACTATATATTGCCTCAGGAGGGATATTGCTGCAGATTGACCGTGAGGGTACGCCCATGGCGAACGTTACGCTCTTGCTCATTGGCGCGGCGATATCAAATATTATCGGTACCACAGGGGCATCGATGTTGTTGATCCGCCCCTTTATCCGCCTCAATCGCGACCGTCTCAAGCCTTACCATATTATCTTCTTTATCTTCATGGTAAGTAATGTTGGTGGTTCTTTGACACCGATTGGCGATCCTCCACTATTCCTAGGATTTTTGAAAGGGGTTCCTTTTAGCTGGACCTTCAATTATGTTCTGCCGGAGTGGATATTTGCACTCTCTTTGTTAGCTATTATCTTTTTCTTCT
>CAZHOC010000978.1:0-3052 GCA_964534295.1 uncultured Bacteroidia bacterium
GGAGCTCTGCTACTACAATGCCCTGGCGCTTTGTGGCACCAACGATACGGAAACAGGCACGAAGGCCTTCAGTTACATCCGGCGGAAATTCAACATCAACCGGGATCAGCGACGCCTGATCACGGCCAGTGAACAATCCTGTACCAGCGAAACGCAGGAGACCCAATTTTCGAGTTTCCTGGGTTACGCCAATGCCATCTAATTCGGGCATGCGCAAGTCCATCAAAATGATATCAAAAGCCTGCTCTTTGACCTGGGCTAAGGCTTGTTTACCATCATTGACGATCTTGGCTTCTACGCCCCATTTGTTCAATATTAGGGCAATCAATTCGCGATTGTAGGCCTCATCATCTGCGACCAATATCTTCTTGCCTTGCAGCTGCTGGGGCTTGAGCTGAACATTTTGAGGTTTTTGCGGCACATCCTCCTCACGACCAATTTGATAGGGGAGCAGGAGACTTACCGTGGTCCCTTTACCTAGCTTACTATCAATGTCCACTTCACCTTGATGTAGCTTGGCCAACTTTTGTGTGATAGAAAGCCCAAGGCCAGTGCCTCCAAATCGACGCGTGGTACCGCTATCGGCTTGGACAAAGTTTTGAAAGACTTTTTTGAGTTGATCTTCAGGTATGCCAATACCGGTGTCGATGATGGCAAATTTAAGTTCTATGTTTTGTTGGTTGGCGTTTATGATTTTAGCTTTCAGCCGAACGCTTCCCTCTTCTGTAAACTTGATGGCGTTACCGAGTAGGTTAAATAACATCTGACGCAATCTGAGAGGATCTCCTTTGATGGCTGCCGGTAAACTTTCAAATCCTTCTCCTTTGAGTTCGATGCCCTTTTTCTGGGCTAAGGGTTGGAGCGTCTGCAACACTTCTTCGAGAAGGGATAAGGGTTGAAAAGTGGTGCTTTCCAGTTTGAATTTGCCCGATTCAAGCTTTGAATAATCAAGGATATCATTTATAAGCGCCAGGAGATAGTGAGCAGAATTACGAATGGGTTGTAGGAGAGAGGTCTGATTTGCTTTTAGGGGTGTTTGGGCCAATTGTTCGGAGAATCCGATCAAAGCGTTCATAGGAGTACGAATCTCATGACTCATATTGGCTAAGAACTCTTCCTTGACCTTAGCGAGCTTTTCGGCGCGTCCTTTTTCTTCTTTTAGTCTCCGCTGGAGACGATTGTTGCGCGCCATATCGCCAAAGATCACCGCAATCAACACAAGGCAAAGCATTAATACCATGCTGCTAAACCAAGCAATGAAGTTACTCGTGTCATCCGCTTCCTCTTCTGCATTTTCAGCCATTACGAGGGTTTCTTTCGAATCTCTCGCTTCCAGTCGTTTGACCATGCTTTTGATGTCCTGCATCACCTCTTGGCCTTCTCGGGTGAGCTCGGCTATCTCCCCTTGGATGATTTCTCGCTCGATAAGCTCCTCTGCCTCAATTTCTGTCAGAGAGGATTGCAGCTCCTGAACCATTTTTTCCGGCTTATAGGAGACAGTAGCGGGCTTCTGTGGGCGATTTTGAGGTAATTCTGTTGCCTTGGTATTGGGTGAATTCGAGACGATAGGGGGGGTGATCCCTACTTCTAGGGGAGGATTATTCTCACTAGCTTTTTGATTATTATTTAGTAGTCGTTGAATTAAGTTGCCTTTTTCTTTGCGAGCTCTTTTCTTTTGTCTACGCGCCTCAGCCCGTGTCATTTCTGCAGTAACTTCGGGTTCCTCCACAGCAACATTTTGTACCGGTTCTGGAGCCTCTACTGGCTTGATGTCAGGCAGGTTAGAACTAACTCTTTCAGGCTGGGTGGCTTGAACGACTTTGTCTAGTTCTTCACTAAAACGCTCATATACCTCCCGACTTTGGTTGGTGTCTACCAAAGCGGTAAGGTCTTGCATAATCTCAAGCTTTTCCTCGATCAACTTTTGGATCTGAGTGAAGGAATTTTTTCCTGCATGGGTAGCTTCTATTTCTTCAAGTAGCACATTGACCCCTAGAATTGCCGCTTCACATTTCGGTTTGTCTTCCTGTGTATCACGTGTAATTGTGTAAGCTCTAACGTCACTTTCCGCAGAGGTTAGTTCATTTAATATTTGGTTGAGAGAAGCGAGGTAAGGGTCCTCAGTGGCAGCATCTTGGAGATCATTGGCCAAGTCATTGACACTCCGATAAGCTTGATAACCCATGATGGCTACAGCACTGATGGCAAGGATAAATCCCAGCAAGATAAAAGCACGGATGGAACGTTTAGGTTCGGATTTGTCCATTCAGATTTACAAATATTCAGTTGACCCAATAAAGTAGCCGATAAGCCATCTATTTATGTAACTTCCTACGGTCTTCGAAATAGTAAGCAATTGATAATATTCAGTTTGCTTTTCTATCTCGCTTAAGATACATAGTCTGTATCAAAAATAGTTCTTATCTCATCTATCATTTTCAATACAAATCACTATTATCCGTATGAAGATACTGATCACCGGCAATATGGGTTACGTAGGCCCCGGACTTGTAAAAGAATTACGTACCTACTACCCTGATGCTACCTTGATTGGATTTGACACTGGATTTTTCGCTAAGCACACCACCAGCACTAAAATCTTTCCAGAAAGCTACCTTGATCAACAGGTTTATGGCGACGTTCGCGATTTTCCTGCTTCCTTGCTAGAAGGTGTACATACCGTAGTCAGCCTTGCTGCTATATCCAACGATCCTATTGGCAATCAGTTTGAAGAAGTTACGATGGATATTAACTATCGTTCCAACGTTCGTATCGCTGAAATGGCCAAAGCTGCTGGAGTTCGCAAATTTATCTTTGCCTCTTCTTGTAGTGTATACGGCTCTGCCGAAGATACCCCTCGTACTGAGACCTCTAGTCTCAATCCGCTTACTGCATATGCTCGCTCCAAAATACAGTCTGAAATCGACCTTGAGCCATTGGCAGATGAAAACTTTCAGATCACTTGTCATCGTTTTGCCACAGCATGTGGGATGAGTGAGCGTCTTCGTCTGGACCTCGTACTCAATGATTTTGTCGCAGGAGCGGTTAGCTC
>CAZHOC010000979.1:0-3051 GCA_964534295.1 uncultured Bacteroidia bacterium
CAACTTTTATTTTCTCTACCCACGACCAACGCGTGATCGACCGTGCCCGGCGGGTGATCACTCTGGAAGATGGCAAAATCGTGAGCGATGAAAGGAGAGATTAAGTCCAAGAGTTTAGCGAAGAAAGTGCTAGCGAGTCTAGCCTTTCTCGCGCTTTTCGCGATTGGCAATCTCAGCGCTCAGGACAAACCTAAAAAGCTCGACATTGGGGGTTACATAAAGTTTTTGCAAACCCAATATTTTGTTGCCAATCCAGTGCTTGACACGACCATTGGCTTGACCGATAATTTGATCCACAATCGTCTCAACCTACATTATTATCCCAATGCTAAATGGGACATTGGCCTTGAGACGCGCAACCGTCTTTTTTATGGGGATCAGATTAAGCTCAATCCTTTGTACAGCGACCAAGTAGACACCTACAATGGTCTAGTAGATTTATCGGTCCGATGGATAGATGGCGGGGGATTTTTGCTTCATAGCATTATTGACCGAGCCTATATCAATTACTCTTATGAGAAGTGGGATATCACCCTGGGACGGCAACGAATCAATTGGGGGATCAATACCGTTTGGAATCCCAACGATCTCTTCAATGCCTTTAATTTCTTGGACTTTGACTATGAAGAAAGACCGGGAAGTGATGCCATCAGGGTCCAATATTTCCCGGGAGTAGTTTCCAGAGTGGAAGTAGCCTTTGCACCAGATGATACGATCGAAAACAGTGTGGGCGCAGCTCTTTATATGTTCAACGTCAAGGGTTATGATGTCCAGCTATTGGGGGGTTATTATCGTGGAGACCTTGTATTTGGAGGTGGTTGGGCCGGTAACTTAGGCCAAATTGGTTTCAAAGGCGAAGCGAGTTATTTCGTCCCGATGGAGGTCTCGACGGATAGCGTCAACAGCTTTAATGCCTCTGTCGCCTTGGATTATGTCTTTGGCAATGGTATGTATGTCAGTGGCTCAGCCCTCTTTAACAATCGCGGTCAGGGAGGAGGCACCAATCAATTGGGTTTGGTTGGAGGAGCTTTATCTCCCAAAAATTTGTTCCCCTCCCGCTTTGCTATATATGGCTCCGTATCCGGTAATGTGACGCCTCTTTGCACCGTCAATGCTTCCGTGATTTATGGACCAGGCACCCAATTAGTCGCCTTCATTCCGAGTGTTACCTATTCGATCAAGGAGAATTGGGCCTTAGATTTTATTGGGCAGAGTTTCCTTGGTGAGCAAGATGAGACCTTTGGGCATCAGGCGACGGGCGTATTCCTTCGTTTGAAGTGGAGTTATTGATTTTGCTTTACTGCTTCGCAGAACGCTTAACTCGAGAACAAAAGTCAAGCGTTCCGCGAAGCGGCAGGCATTAACTGGATCATTTTTCAGTCATTTCGGCAAGCTAAATGTGACAAGCTGTTTGTCATGCTGAGCCCGCCGAAGCAACTTTAATGACAAGCGTTCCGCGATGCGGTAGACAAAAAGAGATGTAAAGCAGTCTATTTTATAAGACTACAGGCTTAAGCATGAGGTATTTTTAGGCCCCGATCTAATGCAAAGTTTCTAAAAAGGAAAGGAAGGCGTCGGAACGGCTAACAAAGCCATAATCCATGATGTAGGTACTGACCGCCAGTAAAATAACACCTAGGGTCATCCCTCTGTAGTAAGGGTTTTGTATGGCAAACAAGGCAAGTACGGAGAGAAGGATTAGGGAAGGATAAACAAATCGGATCAAGGTTTTTCCGGCTTTATTATCATTGATGTGCTTTTCTTTCTCTTTTTCAATGGCCTCTTTCTCAGTCTTTTGATAGAGGGCAATGCTTTCTTTGGCGTGTGCGGGACGGCTGTAGAGGATATAACTGCCATAACCGATCAACACCACTATGAGCAAGCCTCCGGGAATCATAGCCCCTCTTAATAACTCATTTTGACTGCGAAAAATACCGATTAGAACAAACACTAGGAGAATGCCTATCCCGATCATAATGCGTCCTTGGGTTACTTCGCTTTTGGCCCAATTATTTGCGTATTCAACAAAGTCCATAATAGTAGTGTGTAGTATTTAGTATTTAGTATTTAGTATTTAGTAGGAGCTATTATTTTTTGAGGTCGGCTAGCTTGACGATGTCTGAAACTTCGAGCACTTTTTTGTCATATCCATCTATTCTGGCGTTGATCATGGCCATACCGATTTCGCGCAGGGAGCAGATAAGATTGGGCATTAAAAATCTTAAAAGAGGCAGGATTGGATTCAACACCTTCAAGATGGTATAGGTATTTTTCATTCCTTTGGTGGGAGTTATTCCTCCTGGCCTAAAGGCATAGGCATCTTTAAAAGGCATCTTCAACAAATCATTTTCCGTTTTCCCCTTTACTCTAGCCCACATTGATCTTCCCTTTTCTGTGGAGTCAGTGCCTGCTCCGGAAACATAAATCAGGGTCATATCAGGGTTTAGTTTAGCCAAGGGTGTGGCTAGCGCTAAGGTCAAATTGTAGGTAATATGGGTGTATTTTTCTTCATCCATGCCCACAGAGGAAACTCCCATGCATAAAAAGGCAGCGTCGTAGCCTTTTAGTTCTGATTCAACCGCACTGAAGTCTGAAAAATCCGCATGAATTAGCTCTTTTAGCTTGGGGTGTTGCAATTCATAGGAACGCCTATTTATGATTAGGACAGATTCGACCTCAGGATGCTGAAGGCATTCGTGCAATACGCCTTCCCCTACCATTCCTGTTGTGCCGGTGATGATTACTTTCATAATATGTTGAGGTAAACTAAAACTAATACTATTGCTGCGATATCCAACCCTAGGATCAGATAATCAAGCCAGCCTGCCCACGCAAAAGGTTTATTCAAAATTAGGCAGCTCCTCCTTACAGCATTTAACATTTCTTTAGAATTCCTTAACAAAATGCCAGAAATGAAGCTATTGTTCTTGAGCTTCAAAACACCATTTGTCGCAAAGACATTGGTTCCATTCTGTAACGAAATCTGCCATTTCGTCTAAGTAGAGATTAATCCTCTCAATCCCTTTAAACTGCTTTTGGTCATGCAGGAGG
>CAZHOC010000980.1:0-2829 GCA_964534295.1 uncultured Bacteroidia bacterium
AAAATCCCAGACTTGAAGCGACTCGAAATTCGATTCCAAGCAGAAGCGTTCCCCGCAGGGAAAGGCCAGATCAAGATTCGCATGACTGGACAGTGATTTGTAATTTGCAGCATGGAAGCACTCACCTATTATATCACCTGTCCGGATTTGGCCTCCGCCCAACGCATTGGTCGGGAACTGGTGCAACAGAGACTCGCCGCTTGTGCCAATATTTTGGAAGGGATGCGTTCCATTTATTGGTGGGAAGCTAAGCTGGCAGAAGATCAGGAAGTGGTATTGCTGCTCAAGACTCGGGCCGCCCTTGGCGAACGCTTAATTGAGGTGGCCAAACAAATTCATCCCTACGAAGTCCCCTGTATAGTAGCTTGGCCGATCAGCCAGGCAAATCAAGATTATATCAACTGGATTGGGCAAGAGACCCAAGCCTAAGTACCCCAAATATGTCAGAAATCACGATTCGTAAAGGCACTGTCGAAGATATGCCTGCCGTTCACGCTTTGATTAGAGAACTCGCCCTCTATGAAAAAGAGTTAGATGCCGTGGAGACTTCTCCCGAAATTTTTGCCCAAGATGGTTTTGGTGAGCGCCCTTATTTTGAATGCTTTGTGGCGGATCATGCTAGCGATGGTGTGGTAGGGGTTTGCCTGTTTTACTTTGCCTATTCGACTTGGAAGGGCAAGATGATTTACCTAGATGACCTTATCATTACCGAAAGTCATCGTCGCCAAGGGATCGGGCATATGCTCCTGCAAAAACTAGCTGCTTATGGACATGAAAATGATGCAGCTCTAGTGCGCTGGCAAGTGCTGGATTGGAACGAGCCTGCCATCAATATGTACAAAAAGATCGGCGCTGAGATCGACGAGACTTGGTACAATTGCACCATCAGACGCGACAAAATGGCCAATTGGTAAAGTCCGACCGTTGATGAACGCTCAAGACAAAACTTGGACATTGATTTTTGGGACTAGGCCCTCACAAATTCTCTGCGGGTCATTAGTAAGGGTAAGCCGATGAGGATTAAGGCGACTAAGTTGATAAGGAGGATATTGTAGTATGCTCCATAAAAGGCGGAGATGCCTGAATCTATCACAAACCACGAAAGCAGTCCGGCCCAAAGTGCTATCCAAGCCCATCTCTGGCGTTCCCTGAAAGGGTAAATAATGATAAAAACCATCAATACGTGAAAGCCTACGATGGAGCCGCCAATAATGCCAAAGAGCCAATTTTTGAAGGATAGCATATCTCCAGTGATGGCCTGCCCTTGAAAAAACAACTCTTGAGTTCCCGCATTGTGTAAGGCAAAAACGAAACTATTACCGGCAAAGGCAATTAATAAGCCAACCATAATGGTCATCAGGTTGGCAGCTAGGAGCCATTTACGCCAAAACTCAAAACGCTGGTCTGACATTAGCTTTGTTTAATGCAAATTGTTATGAAGACTCAATTTAGCTGAAATATAAAAAAACAGATATGAAAAGAACTGTACTCATCACCGGAGCCACGGCGGGCATTGGCAAGGCTTGTGCCGAGATATTTGCCGCGCATGGAGACAGGTTGATTTTGACGGGCCGCCGTGCGGAACGCTTAGAATCATTGGCCGAAAGCCTTGATACAGATGTACAAACCTATGCCTTTGACGTGAGAGAGCTCAGTCAGGTACAAGCTTTTGTCGGCCAACTTGAAGACGAATGGAAGGCTGTCGATATCCTCATCAATAATGCCGGACTAGCCGTCAACACCACCAAAATCCAAGAAGGATTATATGAAGACTGGGATCGTATGCTCGACACCAATGTCAAAGGACTGCTGTACATCACTCGAGAGGTCTCTCCCTTGATGATCGCCAGAGGGAAAGGGGGACACATCATCAATATTGCTTCGATTGCTGGCAAGCAGGTTTATCCAGGAGGTAATGTCTATTGTGCCAGTAAGCACGCCGTGGATGCCCTTTCTCAAGCCATGCGGATTGATATGCTAGAGCATCAAATCAAGGTTACTAATATTGCCCCGGGTATGGTGGACACTGAGTTTTCGGTAGTACGTTACAAAGGCGACCAAGATGCTGCTGACAATGTGTATAAGGGCTTAGATCCTTTGACAGCTGAAGATGTTGCTGATGTAGTTTTTTACTCAGCAGGTCTCCCTCCACACGTTACGATCAACGACCTTGTCTTGATGCCAACAGCTCAGGCATCAGCATTTCACGTTCACCGAGGGTGACATATGGCTAAAAAAACGGTCAGAATTGAGATAATCGATGATAAATAAAGATCATCCCACAAAAACGAGGGACATTTTGTATTTTCGCCCCTCCTAATCAGATAAAAGCAACTCGAATTATCATGCAAAAAGGATTCTATCGTCTTGTCCTGTTCGTGGCCTTAATTGCTAGCGCAGCCACAGTACAGGCTCAAAAACCTCTCGAAAATCACGAGGGAATGTGGTTGCCGTTTAAGGCAGCTGAACTCAATTATACTGATATGCAGGCCTTGGGATTTGAGCTCCCAGCCGATCAAGTATACAATGAGGAAGCATCTAGTCTTGAAGATGCCATCGTAAAACTAAACGGCGGTTCTTGTACTGCTGAGATGGTTTCAGCTCAAGGCCTTATGCTTACCAACCATCACTGTGCATATGACGCTATCGCGACGCTTTCAAGCGAAGCCAGTGATTATTTGACCGACGGCTTTTGGGCCATGAATCGTGGCGACGAGCTGCCGATTCCGGGTTCTACCGCTGGTTTTTTGATTCATTCTGAAGACGTTACTGCCAAGGTATTGGGCGAAGATGGTACAGCCGCTCCTGAGGAAATCGAAGCAGCTATCC
>CAZHOC010000980.1:2839-3048 GCA_964534295.1 uncultured Bacteroidia bacterium
GCGGATTCCAAACATTAAGACTTGAAAAAGAAGAAATCGTCAAAGAAGCAACTGCCGACAACGGTTATGATGCCGAAGTCAAAGAAGTATTCCACGGCCTAGAGTATCACCTCTTTGTTTATGAAGTATATCGCGACGTTCGTCTCGTAGGTGCTCCTCCTAGCTCTATCGGTAAGTACGGTGGCGACACCGACAACTGGATGTGGCCA
>CAZHOC010000981.1:0-3044 GCA_964534295.1 uncultured Bacteroidia bacterium
GAAAAATAATCATCAGTTTTACCAAAAGCGGTCAACGCTATTTAGGGATTGACAAGCATTCGAAATTCAGCATTCGACATTCGACATTCGAAGCTCCTTCGTTCTGCGAAGCAGTAAGCAAACTCAATCACACATAATCAGCTCTGCTTCCTCGATGGCTATTTTGGCTAGCTTAAGATGGTCGTAGGTGCTCAATATGGCCAGGCGTGCGGTATTGACGTAATAATCCTTCGGACCATCTACCCAGCCAAAGCGCAATTCATTGAAACTATCTGTATACCGCCCCTCATTGATGATAATCCATTGTCGCTCAATCTGTACGATCAATTGTTTGGCTTCATCAATTTCCTGTCTTGCAAAGCGGAGTTGTTCTAGCGCTATATCACATTTTTCTTTGGCCTCTGGACAACGCTTTTTCTTGGCAATTTTATAGGCAGAGCGAGCAGATTCAAAGCCGAGACTTGCCTGCCGATAGGCATCGTCGCTGAGTATGAGGGAGAGTTGCACCATGTCGCGCCCATCTTCATAATTACAATCCTCCAAATCCTGATAACTACGATCGCAAAGCCCTAGGCTAGCATAGGTCGAATCACTGGCGATCTCAGCAATGAGTAATAACTCCATATAGTCCTGACTCTGGGCGAAAAGACTAAAAGGGAGCAGGGCGAGGCCAAAAAGGAATGATTTCATGCGGTGCATAGTGTCGATAAAGGTAAAAAATAATTTGAGGTTACATTTTCCCCTTCTCAATGCACTAACGTCTAAAACCTAAACCATATTCCCTATGCGTATTTGGACCTTTATACTTAGCATTTTCTTTATCAGCAATTTGATGGGCCAAGACTGTCTGCCTGAGTGGTCGCATTATCGCGAACTGACGCTCGATTATACAGCCAGTGCTGATAGCCTGTTTGATGCTCCTGTAGCCATTATCGTCAATACCGCTGAGCTACTCAATGATGGTAAACTGCAGCCTAATCTCGCGGATATCCGCCTTACGGATGCTAATTGCAATCCCTTGCCTTTCTACATTGATTCGGTTGCTACGAGTACGAGCAATCAAATTTGGACCAAGCTTCCGGTTCTAGCCGCAGGCGAAAGTCAGACTATCCGCATGTACTACGGCAACCCCAATGCCGAAGCTGCCTGGAATGGCGACGATGTCTTTCTCTTTTTTGATGACTTCTCCCAAGACAGTGTCAATCCCGCCAAATGGGAAACTGTGGGTGCCTTTGACAAATTTCGCGTCAACGCTGGGAACCTAGAGTATTCGACTTTTCGCGATACTGCTTCCAACTCTCGCTTCAAGTTTGCGCGTACTGCCATGTCTTTTTCTGAGCCAGTTTGGATGGATTTCCGTATCGAACAAAACAATGCTTCTGAGTTCGGCTTTAGCAGCGCGGACAGCCTGATCGAGCGATATATGCTGCGGTATCGACTACCCGGTGATTCCATTAAAATATTGGCCATCCTTGATGATACGCTCGACAATGGCTTTGCCATGGTGACAGACTATCCTTCCATCTGGATTCCCCGCAATCAAATGCAGCGTATCCGCCTTAAAGCCTCTATCAGCGACAGTAATAAGTTTTACTTCTCAGAGATCCATAATCTCGACAACGGACAATTCAATGATACCCCCTTTGAGTTTCCTTGGTTGGATATGAGTGGTTTTCACTTCCTGCTTACCACTTTTTCGGCCGGATTTACCGTGAAGCTAGATTACATCCGGGCTTGGTATGATCGCGATGCAGAGCCTAGCACTAGCGTAGGAGATGAGATCGCTAATCCTATTTTTGTGAGTTTGGATCCTGAGAGAGCCATTTCATGGAACGTTTATCCCAACCCAACCAAAGGGCAGCTACAGATTCAATTAAACGATCCTACTGCTGTAAGTGATTGGCGACTAATCGATATGCAGGGGAGGGTAATCACTGCGTGGAACGGTAACGCCCGAAGCCTAGAGCTTGGAGATATTCCCGCGGGGATCTACATTTTGACTGCCTTCAAAGACGAGCAATTTGTCGGACGCAAACGAATCGTCCTGATGCAAGAATAACGATTTTGATGACTGAAGTAAGCAGGGCACTAGGGCTAGTGTCCTGCTGTTTTGTTTTATGCTCTTCCCATCCCATTTTGACTGAGATAATTAAAGCTTTCTCTAACTGCCGTCATCATATCACCCGCAAATTCGTCAATTTCGATGATATGCCAATCGACCTTGCCTAAGGCCGCTTTCTGGATAGCGGCGAAATCTTGGACTCCTTGACCCACAGCGGTCATTGGCTGCTCGTGAACTGCGGGCCCATCTTTGATATGAAGTAGCTTAGCTCTATCGCCCCATTTTGTGATCATCTCCGCAGGATCTTTTCCTGCGACTTTGATCCAATAGGTATCTAATTCGAAAAAGATGCTTTCGGGCAGGGAAGCGAGTAATTGTTCAAAAGGCGTCTCTTTTTGCCCCTCAATCTCTCTAAACTCCCACCAATGATTGTGTAAGCCCAGCTTTTTGCCATGTTTAGCAGCAAATTCTGCGGCCTTTAGATACTCTTGCTCTAATGCCTTCAAGCCTTCCATACTGGCATAGCGAGGGTCTTCTGGCCAACCATGCCACACCAAAGTATCACAAGCATAAACCTCCGCCATTTCTAGAAACTGATCTTGGCGTTCCGCGTCTAGCGGTAACTCACAATGAATACTAAAGACAGAAAGTCCTGCCTGTTTTAGTGCCGCTGCCGCAGTCTGTAAACTCACCCCATCGGGCCAAAATGCAGTCTCCACCCCTTTGAAACCAATCTCGGCTAATTGGTCTAGAGTAGCATATAAATCTTGGGCGATACTTTCTCTGACCGTCCAAAGTTGTAGACCAATCTGAGGGAGCATGGGTGTGATTCTGCTTTCTTGCAAAACGGGTTCTTTTTCTTTTTTGACTGGTGTGCAAGCCTGTAAGCCGAGACCTACTGCCCCTAAACTCGCGGTCTGAATAAATTTTCGTCTAGTAGTGTCCATAACCCAAGATAAGCTTTGGCGGGGAAAAAGGCAGG
>CAZHOC010000982.1:0-3038 GCA_964534295.1 uncultured Bacteroidia bacterium
CACCCCTTTTGACCTACGGAATCCAGGCGGTCAGCCCAAGTTTGACTGGCTATACCTTTGGTTTTGAGCTCTTGCTGCTCAATGGTGCCTTAACCGTTTTAGGATTAGTCTTGCTGCCGCGTCAGGCCTAAAATCCCTCATATGGGCGATGGATAATGAGTTTGCTAGGCGAGTAATTGCCTAGCAAACAATGATTCATTATTCCCATGAAAAAATTAAGCCTAATCGCTCTCTGTTTATTTCTATTTCCTGCTTATCTCTCAGCCCAAAAGGTCATGGTGACAAGTACAGTTGAAAACTTTGAACTCACCCAATTTAATTGTGGTTGTCCTTCCTATGGTGGGGATGCTGCTTTTGCCATTAGTCTCGCAAAGCTCGACATGACAGACGAAGAAGTCGATCGACTCATCGAACTGGTAAGCAATTTTGAGTATGAAAATGGGGTGAGAGTAAGTAGCAAAACCACGGTCAGAGATTTCGAAACGGTAAAAGATAAGATCAAAACTACCGCCACTGGCCCATTATCCGGTGCTGGCAAAGACCTTTGTGATTTTGTCAAAAGTTTGATGGATTAATACAAAGTCTCGTTTTAGAACCTTTATTGATTGCTGCGAAGACAATTATCCGGCCGGATATTGCTGATCCCCCTTATTTTTGCCAAATTGAAGCTCATAAGGCAGCAGCATGACCTTCAAATCTTTTTTCCTTAAGCTTTACAACAATTCCCTTTTTCTCAGCAACCGACTCTTTGTGGTTGTTGGTGTGATTGCGGCCGCTTTTCTACTATCGTTTATTTATGAAGGCCTCTTTGGCATTGTGCAGCTAGCCTTTTTTGCCTTTATCGCCCTGATAGTAGTGGATATATTGATGCTCTATGCCAATACTGCAGGCATTGAAGGGCGTCGGATTTTGCCAGAGAAGTTTTCCAACGGAGATCCCAATGCGGTTTATATCCCGTGCCGGAACGCCTATACTTTTCCCGTTTGGTTGCGGATCATAGACGAAGTGCCCGTACAGTTCCAAGCGCGTGATACTGTCTTCACGCTAGGACTCAAGGCGGGTGAAGAAAAAGAGCTTCGCTACGAACTCCGTCCTACTGAGCGAGGAGAATATCATTTTGGCGGCCTAAATATCTATGTGGCGGGTCCTTTGGGCCTAGTGCGTAAGCGCTATACTTTCGATGCCGATGCGATGGTGCCTAGCTATCCCTCTTTTATTCAGATGCGGCAGTATCAGATCATGGCGATCTCCAATCGCCTGCAAGAGTTAGGAGTCAAGCAAGTGCGTCGTTTAGGGCATACCACTGAGTTTGAACAGATCAAAGAATACGTCCGCGGCGATGATTATCGTACCCTCAATTGGAAGGCAACAGCCCGTAGCGGCAAGCTCATGGTCAATCAATATCGCGACGAGCGCGCCCAGCATATCTATTGTCTGATCGACAAAAGCCGCAATATGAAGATGCCTTTTGAAGGCTTAAGTCTCTTGGACTATGCCATCAACGCCTCTTTGGTACTTTCCAATATTGCACTGCTCAAGCAAGATAAGGCCGGATTAGTAGCCTTCTCAGAGAAGATCGATTCTATTTTGCCTTCGAGTAATAAGCCGACTCATATGAATCTCATCATGGAGGTGCTTTACAATCAGCAGACGCGCTTTTTGGAGGCAGACTACGAACGCTTGTATACGGCCATCACCCGCAAAATACCGCAGCGAAGCCTCATGGTTTTATTTACCAACTTTGAGTCGCTCAACGCGCTGCGCCGAACACTTCCCTATCTCCGTAGGCTCAACCGGACCCATCTACTGGTAGTGGTTTTCTTTGAAAACACAGAGCTTAAAGACCTACTCGAATCGCAGCCGCAGTCTATGGAAGAAATCTATATCAAGACCATAGGCGAAAACTTTGCTTACGAAAAGAAGCAGATTGTGCGCGAGCTGGAACGCAATGGGATCATCGCGATCCTTACTACTCCCCAAAATCTCACCGTCAATACGCTCAACAAATACCTAGAGTTAAAGGCAAGAGGCATGGTTTAATGCCTGTAAATTTTGTATCTTAAAGCTAGTCCATTGCTAGCTTCCTATGATCCGTCCTTTCTACCGTTTTGCCTTGCTCGTTTGGCTAAGTATGATCGGCTTGTCTGTTTTGGTCGCCCAGACCGAAAATTCTGAGCCTGATCCCTTCGGACTACAAGCCTCCCAGCCAAGGATGCTGAAAATTGATTTGATGCAATTGGTCCTACGTCAGAAGAACACCAACATCTCAGGCATCCTGCATCTTTCCTATGAGCATAAGGTCAAACCCGCTTGGTCGATCAATACCGAAGTTTCTTCGCCTTATCTGATCGGAAAGGATGGCACCCAATCTCTATTGCCTTTTGCGAGTGGGATCGTGGCGGTAGGGGTGGGACCAAGGTTTTATCCCATGTTTGCTCGTTTACACGCCCTCGGCGAACGCCAGAATCATCTCAGCGCAGACTACATTAGTCTACTGGTTGGGACCCGTCTCAAACAAACTCCCGGTGGAGGCACAGCCACAGACCTTCGCCCCAATTGGTATACCGACAATGTAGCGTTCAGCTTGCTGTACGGCATCCAAAGACGCATCTATAATTATCTCTACGTTGACTTTAATATTGGTCTCAAAACCGCTTATGGCGATCCCATACGGCAATGGGGCCCGAGCCTGAGTATTAGGACTAAGTGGCAACTGCAGCCAGTGACAAGTTTACGCCTTGGGGTAGCTTTTTAGGGCTTACTGCTGCGCAGAACGCTTATCTCTAGCAATGCGGTATGGGTGCGGCATGCATGCGCGCACCTACCGGATAATCATTTCGACAGAGCGAAGCGACGAGAAATCTCCTATCGTCTAATTGTAATTACATCTAGAAGTCTAGGAGGCTTCTCTCTCTCATGAAAAGGGTAGCTGCGCACATGCATGCCGCAGCCCTAAGACAAGCGTTCCGCGTAGCGGCAAAAGCAAAACGCTTATCTCTCTAAAAAATCTCTCGCGTCTTGCACTGTCTGCTGCGGAA
>CAZHOC010000983.1:0-3032 GCA_964534295.1 uncultured Bacteroidia bacterium
TGGGCATAGTATTAAGGTAGAAGAAAGACCAGAGTACATCGAGAATGAATCTGGTATGCCTGGTCTAGAACGTCGCTTTAAAATTACAGGACAGCCAGAAGGTAGCGAGCTTCATCTCAACACTACCGTCCAATCTATTCTTGGAGATCGCTTTTTGGAGACCAATGGTGCTTTCACTTTCAGTGAACGTCAGAGTCGGGCGGTAAACTGGATTTATCAATTAGACGGTAAAGGGAGTTTACGGCTTCAGCCGAACGCTACCACCTACCTACGTCTCTTTTTTGCCCGTGAACCCGGTCTACAGGAAATGGTCGATGATGAGCCATTTGTTCGTCAGCACCCAGGTTTGACCTTGATTAACCAAGGCGATTGCCGGTCCTGCCATAATGAGCAGGTTCAAACCGTTGGACCAGCCTACCAGGCTATTGCAGACAAGTATCCCAATCGTCCTAGTACGATTAAGAACCTCTCGCGGAAAATTCGCTTAGGAGGATCAGGGGTTTGGGGAGCTAGTGCGATGACTGCCCACCCAGATTTGACGCAAGAAAACGCTGAATTGATGGTGGACTACATTTTATCTCTTGACACAGAAGAGGAAGATGCTCCACAAGATCCATTATTTGACGAAGAGCCTCGCAAAATTGATTATACTGCCGCAGGCCAAGCCAAGACTACTGGACTGGCAGTAAGCGTTTATAAATATCCTAAAGATGAGCCTCGCAGTATCCCAGAGATAGCAGCAGACCGTAAGCCAGACCTAGCGGGTACTAGCACGGAAGTTTTGTTATGGGATAACTCCTTCGAGCCCCTCAGCCACAACTTTGTGATGCATCTCAAGGGGATTATTGATATTAAGAAAACCACCAAATACGATTTCCGTCTCCGCAGTGATGATGGATCTCGTCTAACCATTGACGGAAAAGTGGTAATCGATCATGATGGCCTACATGGACCTTCGCCTGTGGACGGAGAAATCGAGTTGAGTGCCGGTCCTCACGAAGTATTAATTGAGTATTTTGAAAATTCAGGAGGCCGTGCCCTTGTATGGCAATGGCTACCCCACGGCGCTGATTTCTTTGAATTAGTACCTGCTGATATCCTTTCGCATACCGAGGAGATGAAAGGCGAAGCTGCTCCATATACCGAGGAAAAGCAAGAAGTAGCCCTAGTTTATGGCGATAGTCTCGCGCTCAATGCTGTGCACCCCAGCTTTGATTTGGCAATGGCTCGTCCCTTAGATTTTGAGAAACGGGTTGGAGGTATGGACTTTTACGGCGACGCCCTGCTTGTTTCTACCTGGGATGCTGCGGGTGATGTTTATATGCTAGAAGGAGTTACTGGAAATGATCCTGAGGCGATCAAAGTAACTCGTATCGCCACTGGCCTTGCCGAACCTTTAGGGGTTAAGGTAGTAGATGGCCATATTTATGTCCTACAGAAACAAGAATTGACCGAGCTGATCGATCATGATGGTGATAAGATCGCGGATGAATATCGGACAGTCTGTAATGGCTGGAAGGTATCTGCCAACTTCCATGAATTTGCCTTTGGCTTGGTAGAAAAAGAAGGCTACCTCTACGCGACCCTAGCGACAGCCATCATGCCGGGTGGTGCCAGTGCCAATCCTCAGATTCCTGACCGCGGTAAAGTAGTTAAAATAGACCCGCGCAGCGGAACGTTTGAATTTATCGCCACCGGCTTGCGTACCCCCAATGGTATTGGTATTGGCTTTAATGATGAAATCTATGTCGCGGATAATCAGGGGGATTGGTTGCCTTCCAGTAAGATTGTTCATATTACTGAAGGGGATTGGTATGGTTCTCGTTCGGTAGATTTCGAAGGCACAGCTGGTCTAACTGAGAAGAAGCCAGTGGTTTGGTTGCCACAAGACGAAATTGGTAACTCTCCTTCCCAGCCAGGACAGATCATGACTGGACCTTATGCTGGACAAATGATTCATGGTGAAGTTACACATGGCGGGATTAAACGCGTTTTTGTAGAAGAAGTTAATGGAGAGTACCAAGGCGCACTTTTCCGCTTCACCCAGGGGTTAGAAGCTGGAGTTAACCGGATCGTGTGGGGCCCCGATGGCTCACTATATGTTGGAGGAGTAGGTTCGACTGGTAATTGGCGTCATATGGGCGGCGGAATCAACAATTGGTTTGGTCTGCAAAAACTCACCTACAACAATAAGTCAACCTTTGAGATGCTTGCTATCCGAGCCCAAAGCAATGGCTTTGAGATTGAGTTTACCGAGCCACTGGCAGACGATATGCCGGCCGATCAGATAAGCTCCTATATGGTTAAGAGTTGGTACTATCTGCCCACTGCCAATTATGGAGGTCCTAAACTGGACGAGCGTTTTGTCAATGTGCGTAGTGTACAAGTCTCCAGTGATCGCAAAAGAGTATTCGTAGAAATGGATCGTATGGAAGAAGATCATGTGATTTACTTCCGACTCAATCATGATCTCTTCAAAAGCAGATCGGGACAAAAACTCTGGTCTACTGAAGCTTGGTACACCTTGAACCAAGTACCAAGAGGAGCCTAAGATATTGGAATATTGAGAAGCTAGCAGGGCTCCTTTGGGGTCCTGCTTTTTTTGATTAATACTTGATGATTTGTTCTGTTTGAACATACTCTCCAGACTGGAAGCGCAAGAGATATATCCCACTGGCCCAATTAGACAAATCGATTCTCTCTTCCAATCCTGCCTGATTCCGACCGTTTTTGCCGAATAAGCGTTCTCCGAAGGAGTCGAAAAGCTCAATCGACCATCCCTCTTTCAAGGAACTACTGACTAAAGAAAAATTGATAAATGCATGAGTAGGATTGGGATAAATCTCAATTTCCAGTGTCGCTATCTCTTCATCTATAGATACGGTGCTGGGGGTGAAACACGGGCCTGCACCCAAGGTTTCATTTTGCTTGATGGCACATTGAAGGCAGGCATATGCCCCAAATGTGTAAGCATAATCGTAAGTCAGACCTATGCCTGAAACCCATTCTCGTGAATATATTGGGTTTATATG
>CAZHOC010000984.1:0-3030 GCA_964534295.1 uncultured Bacteroidia bacterium
TGCTGGATGAGCGCGGCAAGCTGATCAGTTCCATTGAATTTGCCGATAGGATGGCCCTTGGCGCGAAGATGGTTAGGGAATATCTCTGAGATAAATACCCATATCACGGTCCCTTGGCCAATGGCATGAGAGGCGATGAAGACAAAGAGCAGTATGGGGATGCTAAGCCCTTGCCAGCTAAGCGCAAAGGCGGCCGCAACCATAGAAAGAGATAAGATATATCCAACCGATCCTATGTACATAAGTTGCTTACGTCCAAAACGGTCAATAAGACTTAATCCTAGTAAAGTGAATATCATATTGACTACCCCGATACCGATGCTGCCCAATAAGGCCGCTTCAGAAGCCAATCCGGCTTCTTCAAAAATCCTAGGAGCGAAATAAAGGAGGGCATTGATGCCAGAAAATTGATTGAAAAAGGCGATCAAGAAGGCAAGAATGAGGGGGAAACGATACTTCTGATCAAAGATGGTCTCGCTGCTGCTGTTAGCGTTTTGATCGGCGAGTATTCGATCCATTTCTGCTTCTGTATCCATATTGGGATCAATGAGCTTTAAGGTCTTGGCTGCCTCGGCTCGGTTATTTTGCTTGGCCAGCAGCCAACGAGGACTCTTGGGTACCGTGAACACCATAATGGTATAAATCAAAGCCGGTAAAGCTTCAATTCCGATCATCCAACGCCAAGCGTCTACTTTGATATCGCTCAACAAATAGTTGGAAAGAAAAGCGATCAAAATCCCAAAGACAATATTGAATTGATATAGGGCTACGAGCCGCCCGCGGCGGCTGGCGGGAGCAATTTCAGATACATAGGCAGGTGCGGCGACGGTTGAGGCTCCTACTCCTAAACCTCCTAGGAAGCGGAAAAAGGCAAATAGCCAAGGATCTGAAACCAAGGCGGAGCCCGCCGCTGAGATAAAGTAAAATGCTCCAATCCAAATTAAGGTCGTCTTTCGTCCATATTTATCGGTTGGGATGCCACCAAAGAGGGCTCCAATGACCGTTCCCCAAAGGGCGGATCCCACCACCACGATGCCATGAAAGAGCTCTGTACTGCCAAATAGGCTGAAACCGCCCCATAAATCTTGTAAGGACTTTTCCGCGCCAGAAATGACTACAGTATCAAAGCCAAACAAAAAGCCAGCTAAGGCCACAGTGATGGACCAGAAGAGAATTGAATTTTTCATTTAGAATAGTAGTAGTTCAAAAAGTAGAATAAAGTTAGCAGAAAAGAATTAGCAACATAATATGTGGCGTCATGGCAACCTAAGGCCAAACATTTGGGAAGGGAGGGGCTTATTAAGGCTGTAACGAAATGAAACGATATCCTGAATTCAAATCACTTTATCAGCAGATATAGCCGTATATTGCGGCCGCAAAAAAGAATTACTATCAAATGATTAAAAAGTACGAAAAAGTAGCCGTTATCGGCGCTGGAACTATGGGAAATGGGATTGCCCACGTTTTTGCGCAGAGTGGTTATGATGTGAAACTCATCGATATCTCCGAAGCTGCACTTGAGCGGGCCCTAGCGGTGATTGCCAAGAACATGGATCGTCAGATCAAGAAGGAAAAAATCACCGAAGCCGATAAGGCCGCTGCATTAGGTCGTATCACGACTTCTACGCAAATGATGGAAGGTGTTGCGGACCGCGACATCATCGTAGAAGCCGCTACAGAGCGTCAAAATCTCAAGGAAAGCATTTTTAAAGACCTTGATCAGGCTGCGCCTGTACATGCGATTCTTGCAACCAATACTTCTTCTATCAGCATCACTGAGATTGCTGCCGTTACCAAGCGTCCACAGCAGGTGATTGGTATGCACTTTATGAATCCTGTGCCGATGATGAAATTGGTGGAGATCATCAGTGGATATGATACCACTGAAGCAGTACTCGCAGATGTGGTAGCGCTTTCTGAGGATTTGGGCAAAATTCCAGTAGCGGTAAATGACTACCCTGGCTTTGTGGCTAACCGCATTTTGATGCCTATGATCAATGAAGCGATCTACGCTCACTTTGAAGGCGTCGCTGGGGTTGAGGAAATCGATACCGTGATGAAACTAGGTATGGCACATCCGATGGGGCCCCTACAATTGGCTGACTTTATCGGTTTGGATGTGTGCTTAGCGATCCTCAACGTACTGTATGATGGTTTTGGTAATCCAAAGTATGCCCCCTGTCCATTGCTGCGTAATATGGTGGCAGCAGGGCACCTTGGCCGTAAAACGGGCAAAGGCTTTTACGAATACGAATAGCATAAGCGTTCCGCGCAGCGAAAATCGAAATATAAAAGGACGGCACGAATCATCGTGTCGTTTTTTTTTGAAAAAAAAATCTCTCCAATCTGTAACCAATCAGCAAAAGTGCAGTATCCCTTTTGATTTTTCGCAAGATCGATGACTGACAACTCCTACATAGAAGCAGTAAAAGCAGGTGATCTCCAAAAACTGGAACCGATATATCAAAAATATCGGCAGGAGTTGATGGGATATTTTTATCGCCGTACAGGAGGAAAGACAAGCTTGAGTCAAGATTTGGTGCAACAGCTTTTTATGCGCTTGATTAAGTATCGGCATAGCTATCGGGAAGGCGCTAATTTTCGGGCTTGGCTATATCAACTGGCTCGTAATGTGTTTTTGGATGAGTTTCGGTCTCTGCAGCCTTTGGCGAACGCTAATCCCTTAGACCGCAGGGACTTTATTGATCCAACGCCAGGTATGCACAAGCGAATTGAGCAGGACGAGCAGCTTTACTTTTTGCAAAAAGCTTTGCAACGATTATCGCCCGAAAATCAGCAATTAATCGATTTGTGTAAGTATCAGGCCTTGCCTTATCGCGAGGTGGCCCAAATGCTTGAAATCAGTGAAGGCAATGTCAAAGTAAAATTACATCGCGCGATTAAAGCATTGACCAAAGCCTATTTGCAACTCAATCCCCAAACTGAAGGAGCATGAATAAGGAACAATATACGGAACGCTTGATGGACTTTTTGGCGAGTGAGGCTTATGCTAAGGACACTCGTCGCTTA
>CAZHOC010000985.1:0-3026 GCA_964534295.1 uncultured Bacteroidia bacterium
AAAGGCGTCCGGATAAAGTGCTTCCACTCGTACAAAAAAATCATCAATGGGCTCATACTAGTTGGATTTTTTTGGTACCGAAAAACAGAAGGCCAAGGCTTAGAAACGTCCAAAACAAAAGCATGACAAGATCTAAAGTATACTGTTGGAAGGCGCTTTTTAGGGGGGGAGCTTGATAGGTAAAGTCAGGCACGGAACGGAAAAACTCATTATCTGCTTCCCACCCCCAATCTCCAGTTTTTGAGCCTCCGAAGGCATGCTCGTCATTGAGGCTTTTGATGAATCCTCGACGATAAGTTTCTACCTGAACCAAGAAATCTTGATGATGCAAGTTGTCAGTCGCAGCAAAGCCTTTACTTGCGTTTTGAAGGGATATAAAAGGATTAAAAAATCCCGTTAGCTGTAGGCTTCGCTTTTGCTGACTAATTAAATCACGTATTTGACCAAAATGCTTGTCCCAAACTTGGTTACCATACTCCTCATCTGCCTGCATTCTGATGCCATCAAAGTTGATCGTCAGTTGTGATAAACTATCAACCCCATATTCTGCTAGGACTTTCTCTTCCAGGGCCTTGCCTCTCTCATCCGCGGGATTATGCCCATCAATACCCTTGGCGCGATCTTCCTTCATCGCAGCCTTAAACTCATCTCTGCTTGGCAAAGGGTGGCGTTGTTCGATAGAACTTAAGAGAATGTTGGGGAGGAAAATGGTCCACAAAATCCAAAGCCCTAACATTGAGGTAAGGGCTACCGTCGGATTTTGCCAACGGCTCGAAAAGAAAACGCTCAATCCACTGAGAATGAAATAGTAGAGTGCATAGATCACAAACAGCATCAAAGAGCGAGCTGCAATATTGGCAGTCAGGCTTTGCAGATTGAGTACATCGTAAGAGCCAAATACCAAAGCCAATAAGCTCAGACCAAAAAGCCAGACGGCTAGGCTTTTAGCAAAGATCAATTGTTGGGGTTTTGCGCCTTGCAAAACGAGGAGTTTCAGTCTCCCACTTTGTTTTTCCTGACTAAAGGAGCTAAAGGCAAGAAATATCAAAATAAGGGGCAGGATATACTTAAGCAGCAATGAGCTTTGCAATTTTCCAAAGCGTGAAATCGCTTGCATCTGCGAGGCCTCAGAGTGCACCATTTCGTTTTGCACATGGCCTTCCACACGAATAACATTGCCAGTGATACTATTGACCCCTTCGTCTAGACTACTCAATAAGTTAGATGGCTTAAATACATAAGTACCATAATGGGCCGCACTATGGGGGTTCATCGCCTCTATATTCTCCCACTGAGCTCTCAAATGACTCTTGGCTGCTTCATAAGCCTCAATCTGCTTTTTGTTTTGATAATTGCTGAGTAGTACGGTGAGCAAAAGGACCAAAGCAAAGCCTAGACTGATACCCACAAGGATATTGGTGCGACGGAGATTGAGCCATTCGTTTTTGATGATTTGCCACATAGCTCTTTAGTTTTGCATGAATTCTAGATACAATTGTTCCAATTCATTGGCGCTCACTTCTTCACTTTTTAGCTCCTTTACTAATTGTCCATTCTTGAGGATCCCGATTCGATCGCAGACTTCTCGTACGCGGAAAATATCATGAGAAGCCATGAGGATAGTCGCTCCTTCCGCCGCTAGTCTTTTGAGTAGCTTGGAGAGTTCGTTGCTGGCGAGTGGGTCTAAGCCGCTGGCGGGTTCATCTAATAAGTAGACTTTGGCTTTCTTAGCATATGCTATGGCAACCCCCACTTTTTGTCGCATCCCTTTGGAGTAAGCCGAGACTTTTTGATTGATCGCAGAACTTTGTAGACCGCAGAGCTGGAGGAATTCCTCTAATTCGGTTTGAGAATATTTAAGGCCTGCTAAGCGGCAGAAATAGTCTAGGTTTTCTAGACCAGAGAGGTGGGGGTAGAGGTTGACGTTTTCTGGGATGTAGCCTATGAGCTGTCTTACCTCTTCCGCTTTTTGATTGACATCAATTTGATTGATGGCGACCATGCCCGAGTCTGGCTGAATAAATCCCAACAACATATTGATTGTGGTCGATTTACCTGCGCCATTGGCGCCTAACAGGCCTAGGATTTCTCCTGCTTGGACCTCTAAACTCAGATCTTGGACTGCCGCTTTTCCTTTAAAGGATTTGCTGACCTCTCTTAGGTGTATCATTTGGCTTGGCTTAGTTGCAACTATGTTGCAAATCTATAAACTATACAAGTAAATGCAACAGAATTGCATTTGTGAAAGCGGAATTCGAAGAGTTTGTACCTAAGATCAAGACAAATAAGCAAGATCAAGCGATGGTAGAGGGACTATCATGAATGAGATGTTCTACTTAAGTAATATAAGCAGATGGCTAATAAATTAGCGATGTAAAAAAGGTATCGTAGCTGCCATTGGAACGATATCTGCGTAAAAATCTAGGCTCCTTTATTAATTCAATTTTCGTATCATTATAGACACAACAAACAAATTAAGTTGGGAGATGAGTGCCATCAGAATTTTAGTGGTAGATGATGAAGCTCACATGCAAGAGCTCATTAAATGGAGATTTAGGAGGGATATTAAGAAGAAGAAGTACGAGTTTCAATTTGCCCTATCTGGACAAGAAGCACTAGCCATCCTTTCTCAGGATGAGAAAATTGATATCATTTTGTGTGATATCAATATGCCGGAAATGAATGGCCTGGTACTTTTGGAAAAAATTAAAAGCCTACCTCATTTACTCAAGACCATCATGGTAACTGCCTATGAGAATATGGAAAATATCCGGGCGGCCATGAATGGAGGGGCCTTCGATTTTGTAACCAAGCCTATTGAAATTCCTGATCTAGATGCTACCATAAAGAAAGCTTACGAAGAATTAATGCTGCTCAAAGCCGGGGCTGCGGCCCAAAAGCAACTCCCGCTTACCCAAAAAGCCCTGGAAGAGACTGATAAAAAAGCGCGTTATCTCGAAGAGTTGGATGAATTTAAATCTCGCTTCTTTACCAATATCTCCCATGAATTTCGGACGCCACTGACC
>CAZHOC010000986.1:0-3024 GCA_964534295.1 uncultured Bacteroidia bacterium
AACAACTCAACAACTCAACAACTCAACAACTCAACAACTCAACAACTCAACAACTATCCTCACTATGAATAAAATGCTTTACCTCCTGCCGCTTTTGATGCTGTTTGCCTGTAGTGAACCCAAGCAAGAAGAAACTACCTATGAGGTAGGGCAGATCATTACTCCTTTGGGAGAAATGTTGTTTTGGATGCATGACGAAACCCCCAATCACAAAGCTAGTTTTATCTCCCTTGCCAAAGCCAATTATTGGGATAGCCTGAGTTTCAATCGTGTGATCGAGGGTTTTGTGATACAAGGAGGTTGTCCCGATACTCCAGAAGGCTTTGACGAGTCAGATTATCTACTAGAACCCGAGTTTAAGGCTCATCTAAAACATGTCTATGGCGCCGTAGGCGCGGGGCGAGATGACAATCCAGACAAGCTATCTGCAGGTTGTCAATTTTATATCGTTCATGCTGAAGAAGGATTGGCACGACTCGATGGCAACTATATGATCTTTGGCCAAGTCTTTAAAGGGCTGGATGTCCTCAATAAAATCGCCACCGTAGCGACTGATTCACTCGACGAACCTTTGGAAAGAGTGAGTCTTGACGTCAACATTATTGAGATGACAGCTCAAGAATTACAAGCAAAAGGCTATGCCGGAGATCAACTTTGAACCTCTTCCTTTTTTTCCTTACAAAGCCGAAGCTGATACTATCTATGAGGTGGTTTCTCCCTCTTTGATGGGAGATTATGAGCGAGGAAAATGGCTGAGTGAATCAAAAGTGCCCCTCTATTTTAGCTGTCCCAATTGCAGCCAAGCCCAGATCAATTTGGCCCAACATCCTATGCAAGGAGGGGATCATCCTCGTATTTCGCTTGAACCGCAGCGAGAGATGGTTTACCGCAGCTTCTTTGCTTGGACGCTGCAGTGCTCCTATTGTCGGAGCATCTATGATATCCAGGTCGGTTGGACCGAACCCAATAACGGACGGATGATCATCACTCTGGGCGATATCCGAGAGCTCAAAAGCAATCCTGAGATCAAGAAGTTTGCGAGTGTCGGCTTTACACCATTAACGATAAAGCCTCAAAAATATCTCACCAACTTTCATAAGTATTTGCTGGCGCTGGAATATGAGATGGAAGGCTTTAAGCTGAGTCTCCAAATAGAAAACACCTTGGGCAGATTCACCCCAGAAAGAAAAGGACTTGTCGAATTTTTTGCTCCTCGCTATCCTGATAAGGCTACTTCCATAGTAAGCGAAGTACTCGCTAAAGCCGCTCGCGATCTGATCCCCCAACTCGCAAAAAAAGGCCATCAGCTTAACACTAGCTTTGCCTTTATCCTTTCGTCGGTAAGCCTTTCCTACACCAGTGTTTCGGTACCTATTCCTTTTCTCACTGCTGCGCAGAACGCTCAACTCTATCGCGCGCTTCATCAGCTGCTAGACATTTTGCTGCACTCTTCTCCTTATGAGGATCTAAATGCCAGCCTAAGAGAAGCAAACTTTAAAGTAGAAGACCTACTGGTAAAATAGCATGCCCTTCAATACTCTTTTTTAGGTAAATAATTTTATCGTCTTATTGGTATAGACAGTGCCCTCCCTCTTTGTATCTATGCACTCCCAACATTCAAATAGAGACACACAAACATGTTATTCAAAAGCCTTCCAGTATTTGTCCTCGGACTTAGTCTTATCGCCTGCAACAATACTCAAAGTCTTAATTCAAAAGAAGCTTCACAAGCGGAGTTCCCAACTGGAGATGATACTGAGATAACAAATTTAGATGCTCGCTGTGAGCAGATTTATGAGGAGCCACCTTTTCGTTTTGTAGATGGCATCAAAACCATTGACGATTTAGTGCTAGTATCAGGTAAAGGCATTTATGCCCTTGGCTCTGCTTACACAGGCCAAGGCCTTGATGGAGACCTACGGTTGATCCGCTTTGATGCTAATCTCAAGGAGGCTTGGCGTAGAGAGTATGAAAGTAATTCGGTAGAGTGGGGCAAAGACCTGCTACTTGCCCAAGATCACCTTTACAGCCTTGCCACTCGCTTTATCAACGGCAAAGGCGACAACGAACTTTACGTTTTAAAGACAGATTTGGCAGGAGAGAAAGTTTGGTCTATTACCGGAGGGACCCCTGGCTATGACGTAGGGATTGACCTCGAATTCTTTCAAGATCAATTTTTGGTGGTAGGCCGCAATGTCCTCTCCGATGAGATCAATTCTTTTGTCTATCAAACGGATGGCAAGCGGGATAGCATGCAGATCTTTAGTCGACCAGAAACCAACCTTCAGTCATTTATTCGGCCTTATGGAGAAGATAAACTGCTTGTAGCTTCCATCATCGCAGACGAGCAAAGAGAAAAGTGGTTAGAGATTAGCTGTCTTGACAGCGATTTTAAGGAATTATGGAATCGCAAGGTAGTTGACCTTAGCGGAGATAACCCCCAAGGCAAAATGTTGATTGATCAGAAGGGCAATATCTACCTAATGGGACACTTGGGCGTGTCTGAATATGGCTATCAGATTTTGATTGCCAAACTCAACAGTGCCGCTGAAACTGAGTGGATCAAAACCTACGGTTTGTTTGTCGAAGGCCAATCCATGGGCCGTATTGACCAAGGGCAATTCATGATTGAGGGCCATGATGGCGCCATCATGATTGGTGGTAATACCGGCAGTTTGATCGGTACAGGTTTGAATTATGCTTTTACTATTGATGCCACTGGTAACCCCACTTGGGCCAAGGCCTATGTCAATCCCAATGGTTATTTGACCAGCGCTGCTTATGATGTAGAAGCGCAACGCTATGTGCTTGGCGGCTATTTCCGACGGACCTTATCCTCAGAGGAAATCTCGCAAGGCTTTTTATTGCCAATAGACCTACAAGGGCAACCCATAGAGTAGGAGCAATTACTGCTCCTTTTGCTCTTTCATATCCAGCGCAACATCTACAATCATATCTTCTTGTCCTCCTACCATCTTACGGTTCCCCAATTCTTCGAGGATCTCGCGGGTATCGATACCGTAT
>CAZHOC010000987.1:0-3020 GCA_964534295.1 uncultured Bacteroidia bacterium
TCTGCTCGCAAATCTGGATTGGTAAACAGATCCACCATCGTCATCGACAATGCCTGGGCCGCATAATTCATGCCTTTATGTCCAATAGACATACCGCCACAAGCCACTACAGCCCAACTATGCCAAGGCGTAGCTACCGGAGCCGTCGTTACCCGCAGGCTTATCTGAGGTACAATCCAACTCACGTCCCCCACATCTGTAGAGCCTCCTTGTGGATGCTCCCGCGTTGGTTCCAGCGCTTTTATGGCTGAGTTTAAGCCTTTTTGTTCCTTATTAGTGGCGATTTGTATTTCCTTGGCAAACTGAACTTCCTCCTCGTTGTATTGAATGGAGCCCAGTGCTTCCAAATTGGCCTGCAAAGCCGCGGCACCTGCCCTATTAGGGATAATTTCATGCATACCAGAGATCAGTTCAATCTCAAATTCAGCTCCTGCCATCATAGCAGCACCTTCTGCAATCTTTTTGGCACGTTCGTAGAGCAGTTTTACATCCTCCATCTTAGAGTCTCGTAATCGAGTCCAAATCTGGGCGTTTTCAGGTACGACATTGACGACATCGCCTGCTTTTTCAAAGAGATAATGAATCCGTACCGTAGGGTGTAGATGCTCCCGCAGATAATTGAGCCCAGAAGTATAAAACTCCATCGCATCTACAGCACTGACACCATTCCAAGGGTCAGCAGAGGCATGAGCGGCTTTGCCGTAAAACTTAACTCTGAAATCAATCAAGGCTTTACTGGACTGGGTGCTAGCCCGGGTCTCCGCACCAGGGTGCCAATCCAGACAGATGTCTAGGTCATCAAAAAGACCCGCCCGCGCCATGTACAATTTCCCCCCGATAGTTTCCTCGGCAGGTGTTCCATAGAAGCGAATGGTGCCACTTAGTTTACCTTTTTCTATTTGCTCTTTGATGGCGACGGCAGCACCGAGACTGGCCACACCAAACATATTATGGCCACAGCCATGGCCGGGCTTACCGTTCTCCAAAGGAGTCTTAGTAGAACTAGCCTGCTGTGAAAGACCGGGAAGGGCATCAAACTCGCCCAAGATGCCGATAATAGGTTCTCCTTCGCCATAACTGGCTACGAAGGCGGTGGGCATTTCGGCTACGCCTCGCTCAACTCTGAAGCCTTGCTCTTCGGCATAATCCGCCAATAAGGCAGCGGATTGAGTCTCGGCTAAAGCGGTCTCGGCAAAGGCCCATATCTGATCACTCATTTTGATCAGGGTATTAGATTGTGCCTCGATGGAGCCTACTACGGCCTCTTTGAGTTTATCGACTTTAGGGGGAGGGCTATGCCATGCGGTAGTAAGCACTAAAATAGCCCAGATAGCTATGAGTGTAGAAGTTCGTTTCATTTGACTTGGAATAATTGATGAGTAGCGTAGTTGAAAAAAGTAGCTAATACAGAGAACCAACCAGTAAAGAGACCTTAGAGTTTGAAAGATTCACCACTCAATAAAAGGTCTGTTTACTTGGTACTAGCATCTCAGTACTGAGAAAGAAGATACGATTTTCGACTCAGTCAAATGAAGTCTATTGCCGTCTTTGGGCTGATTATTCGAGAAAAACTCGAATTCGGGGCAACATTTCCGGTCCTGGAGGGATAGGGAGAACCGTTGCGCGAGTAGCGATCCGTCTTATCTGTCGCTTTTCTCCTATGGACTGATAGTGCTCCAATAGCTTGATTCGGGCCTCCAAATTATAGGTATTAGCGTCCAAACTTTGTGTATAGGATTCACGAGCTGTGAGTCTATCTCCTTTTTGTTCTGCTAATATCCCTTTGATGAGATAATAGTTGGACTGCTCATAAAGCGTCTTGGGAAAACGAGTCTCTAAAAACTTCTTATTGGCCCGCTCAAATTGCTCTAATTGCAGGTATAGCTTTACCCACAAATAGGGATCACCTTGCTCTGCAAGCGCTCCTTCTGCGATAGGTTCCAACAAAGTGATGGCCTTTTCGCGTTCGCCAAGCGATATTTGCGCCTTTGCCATCATGGCGATAAAATCACTCCTTGGGGTGCCAGCTGCTTCTAAGATGCGTTGAGCAGGCTCTAATAGCTCAATGAGGTCTTTGAAACGTTCATTGGCTAATAATACTCTGGCGTATTGAGCACTATGCTGGTATTGTTGGGGTTTTTGAGCGATTAGGTCTTTGAAAAAGGATTGCGCACCTTCTAAATAACCTAGTTGACCTTTTAGCTCCCAGGCAAAGGCTTCGGCTGCGTCTTTCTGGTCTCGGAGATAGGTAGAAACAGTAGGGGCCGAAGCAGCATAGGAATTGGCGATGGCGACTGCTTCCTGAATGTAGCCCAAGTCTCGCATCGTCTCCCGATACCTACTATTGAAGCGGGCCCGCTCCGAATAATCTTTTTCTAGCTGCAAGGCCTTTTCATACCACATGCTGATCTCTTGCACAGCTTGTTCCGGATCTATTTGGTCAGCTTGAAGAAGCTTTCTAATTCGATTGGCTTTAGCCACATAAATCGGAGCGTAGCGAGGATTGATCGCCTCGGCGCGAGCGATATATTCGGCTGCGGTTTTAAACTGTCTACCCTCAGCGGCTACTTTTGCATAGGCCAAAATTGCCGGTAAATAGGTGCTGTCCCATGCTAATGCTTTGTCGAGCATTTCTCGCTTCTTGGGAGGAGTATCTGCATTATTTGAAAGATTCAGGTAGACTTGAGCCCAATTGTCTGCCATCGCACTGCTGTCCCCATCCAAATAGGCTTTCTGCTTCCGCACCAGACTGTCCAAAAAGGCAAATAGCTGCGGGTCCTTGCGTTTTAATACCGTCCGGGTATTAATAGACTTGTGATTGAGAGGGTGGACCTTTACAGGAATAAAATAGGCCGTATAGGTCTGGGCTAGATATTCAAATTCGTTATTGGCTGAATAATAATCGAGCGTCAAATCATTTTCCATCGCATGGTAGTAGAGTGCTCGGACCCGTCTAAACTCTTGATCGGTAAAGACATTGCCATGAAATAGGTGCACATACTCATGCAGGGTAACGTTTC
>CAZHOC010000988.1:0-3019 GCA_964534295.1 uncultured Bacteroidia bacterium
ATGGCTAAAAATTGAGTTTAATTCTACTTTTGACTGTTAAAGAGAAACGCAAGAGCCTCGTAGCGTTATTTATTTTATCCTCTGGTGTCGATGGTTATTTCTTGGCCACCACCTGGCCTCTAAATTTTAAGCTTACTGACTTGTAGTAGTTCCATCCCACTTTAGGGATAGCTTGCCGATAAAAGTCTTGCAGTAGCGCAAATTTTTCTTCGATCCGCACAGGATAGCCAAACTCGATTTCGAGATTGCCCACTTGTGGGAGCAGTAGCAGTTCTCCGCTTTGACGGATAATCACATCTGAAATTTGAGCGTTCCAAAATGGATCAGCATGAATAAACTGCATCACCGGTATGGCATCACTCACGGTAGAACAAGCAAAGGTGTCGCTCACGGTTTCATCAAAATCTCCTCGCACCAAAAGGGAGTGAGCTGTATGAAGCTCGGTGTCTGGAAATTTCACCCCGTTCACGTCCAGGTATATATAGTCCGCTTCATTGTTGATCAATCGAGCCATCGGTTGGCGCAAGGCCACCTCAGCCGTCAAGACCCCCTGGAAGTTTTTGTATAGTTCCGCGTCTAGTACAAATGGACTTTCTTTCAACTTATTTTCGAGCACCAATAGCTGCTCTCGATCCAAACGTTTGCCGATTAAGGCAGTATCACCTTCCTCTGCAATGGTGCCAATGATACCCGCATCATCAATAAAAGGATGCTCGCCACCCGCACTCACTTTGACCTCTATTCCCGAGAGAGCTAGGTTTTGATGATAAGCATTCGCCCCCATCAATAATGCCACAATCACAGCAGCCACGATAGGGTAGATGGCCCATTGCTTAAATGGCACACTGAGCTTACCGATCTCGACCTTCTTAGGAGCAGAGCGGCGCTTTTTTTCAGCGACAACTTCCTCCAGTGGACGATTTCGGCCTTTGGGTGCAGAGCGAGGACTGTATGTTTGGGTCAACAAAAACATCTAGTTTATAATTGTTGATTGATCTATTTCTTGTTGGGTGAATACTTGATTTGTTGAAGCTTCAAATGCTTTAATCAACAATTCAGTTATTCGCATATTCATTTATTCTTCTGGGCCCTTTTCCTTTTCTACTGCTTCGCAGAACGCTTTTATCTTGCCGATTTCACGGTCGATATCTCCAGCGCCTAGACTGAGCAATATGGTCGGCATCTCGATTACTGTTTCCAGCACTTTTGTGATATCCCCACGGGGAACGATTCTCTTGTTCGCCAAAGGCATACCTTCCAAAAGCATCTCCGAATTCACGCCTGCGATGGGTTCTTCCCTTGCTGGATAAATATCCATCAAGAGTAGGGCATCCGCTTTCGCAAGCTCAGCACTAAAGCCATGCGCAAAATCTCTCGTCCGACTAAAGAGGTGAGGCTGAAATAGCACTACCAATTGTCGATCCGGGAATAAGCGTCTAGCGGTATCCATTGCAGCCGCAATCTCAGTGGGATGATGAGCATAATCGTCGATATAAGTGAGCTGTTCACTATGATACTGCTGCTCAAATCGGCGATAAATACCCGCGAAACTGTTGACTGCTTCCTTTAAAGCGGACAATTCAGCTCCTGCTTCCAATGCCAACACCATCGCTGCCACCATATTCAAGACATTATGCTGTCCCGGAAATGGTAGGCGAATTGCTTCGAGCTGGCGTTCGGCGGAGACGAAATCAAAAACAGTCTCCAGATCTCCGTAGCGGAGATTTTGCGCTTGGAAATTTCCCTCATTGATCCCGAATGTCTGCACTTCCTGAGTCCAGCCTCGATCCTGCAAGGAGTGGTGCACCAACAAGCGATCTGATAGCTTGGCAAAAGCCCGATAGTTATCCGCCATTTCTTCTGGGGTACCGTAGATATCGAGATGATCCGGATCCATAGAAGTAATGATGGCACTCTCAGGATTGAGCGTTAAAAACGAACGGTCAAACTCATCCGCTTCCACCACTACCCAATCAGACTCACCGTAGGCAAAATTGCCTGCGAGATTGCGTGAGATACCTCCCAAAAATGCGGTACAATCGACTCCAGTATGACGCAGCAAATGCGCCAACATGCTCGAAGTAGTGGTTTTGCCATGGGTTCCAGCCACAGCGAGTGTTCGATAGTTTTCACTAATCAAACCCAATATCTGAGAGCGTTTTAGAATCGGAATACCTGCTTCCAAAGCGGCCTGATATTCTACATTGTCCTGACTAATCGCCGGAGTGTAGATCATCATATCGACCCCTTGGATATGGGTAGGGTCCAGTATGTAAAAGAGCGTCATCCCCTCATTTTCCAAGCCTTTGGTAACGATCGATTGAGACCGATCATATCCCAAAACCTTTTTCCCCTCTCGGTGGAAGTAGTGCGCCAAGGCACTCATTCCTATTCCGCCAATGCCCAAAAAGTAGATGGTATTTACCTGCTTTAGGTCCATTTCATCTCCTTGTATATCGCATCGACTATTTCTTTAGCAGCATCGTGTTTCTCCATTTTGCTGATGGCAGCGGTAAGCTCCTCCAGCCTTTTCGAATCCTTGATGATGGCTAAGGTTTCTGTCACTAATTGCTCACGCGCATCCACATCTTTGACCAAATGGGCCGCTCCCTTTTCAGAAAGCGAAAGCGCATTTTTGGTCTGGTGATCCTCCGACACATTGGGAGAAGGCACCAAGATGGCTGGCTTAGATAAAGCGGTCAGCTCTGAGATGGTACTACCACCTGCGCGACTGATCACGATATCTGCAGCGGCATAGGCCGCGGCCATATCTTCGATAAAAGCCATAAGCCGAATGTCCTTATGCTCCGGCACTTGAGGCTTCAGCTTTTCGTAATAGCCTTTGCCGCACTGCCAAACCAATTGCACACCTGCTTCTGCAAAGCGTAGGGCGTCTTTTTTAAAGGCTTCGTTTAAGGTCAATGCCCCTAAACTTCCGCCCAAGCTCAGCACAATCGGTCGCTCGGGATCAAGTCCCATTTTAGCAGCCGCACTAGCGCGATCTGGTAATTCAAAGCTT
>CAZHOC010000989.1:0-3016 GCA_964534295.1 uncultured Bacteroidia bacterium
AAGAGTACTACCCAAAAGATACTTTTCAAGCTATTGCCAGGCTATCAAGGTCAGGCCAGCATAGACGGAAAGGAAGTAAAGGATTGGGGCAAGGAAATCTACCAAAAGATTGGCGTAGGCTTCGAATTACCCAATCATTACCTCAAGCTCTCAGCACTAGAAAATCTGGAGTTTTTTCGGGCCTTTTATCCTAAAAGCCTCGATCCTATGGACTTATTAGATCGAGTAGGACTAAAAGATGACGCCAACAAAAAAGTAGGTGATTTTTCTAAAGGCATGAAGATGCGTCTGAACTTCATTCGCTCCTTTATGCATGATCCGGAGATTTTGTTTTTGGATGAGCCGACCTCGGGACTTGACCCTGTCAACGCACGTCTCGTCAAAGACATCATCCTCGATCTCAAAGCCCAGGGCAAGACTATTTTCATCACTACCCACCAAATGCACGACGCAGACGAGCTCTGCGACAGGGTAGCCTTCATCGTTGATGGGCAAATCGAAACTATGGATTCGCCAGCGAACCTTAAGATCAAGCATAGCAAACGCTCGGTAGAGGTGCTTTTCAAGCACGCTGCCAATAAAGAGACCTTCGAACTTGATCACCTAGGCCGTAACGAAGCCTTCCTCAAAAAAATCGCTTCTCAAGAGATTGAAACCATACATTCTCGCGAAGCCTCTCTTGACGACATCTTTATTCAAGTAACCGGTAAAACACTGGTATGAAACAGTTTACGCATCTATTGAAGCATGATTTTGTGCTCATTAATCGCAACAAAATCATCGCTATATCGCTAGCCGTGACGGCAATCTACGTGGGTGTCTTTAAAGGACTAAGCACCTTTGGAGATGTGCAGCAAGCGCTCGTTTTGATCATTTTTAACGACCCTGCTTTACTAGGCTTTTTGTTTGTGGGCGTGATGGTCTTGTTTGAGAAAAACGAAAACACCTTGCAAGCGCTCGCGGTATCCCCCATGAAATTGAGTCATTATCTCTTGTCTAAGACTTTAGCCTTGACCTTGATTTCGATTGGCTGTTGTTTGCTGATGGCTTGGGCTGCTGTGGGCTGGGATTTTTATGTTCTCCAGTTTGTGATGGCGACCGTTTTGACGACGGTGATCTTTTCCTTTATCGGTTTTATCGTAGTGGCCGGCCAAAAGTCTTTTAATACCTATATGCTACGTGCCGTAGGGATAATTTTGCTTTTGTGCTTACCCTTTCTTGCCTATTTCGATCTAGCATCAGCTTGGTGGTTTATGATCTTTCCGACCCAACCGGCGATTGATTTGTACAGTATGGCCTTTGATGCAGATTTTCCCTTATGGCGCGGCATTTTAGCCTATGCCCTTGCTATCGGCTGGGCTGTGATCACTTATTTCTGGGCCTTGCGTGCTTCTAACCAAAACTTTGCCTAATCATGAGCCAATTACAAACCCTCATAGTGGGGGACATAAAACAGATATTTCGGGATCGAACCTTGAGCACTTTTATGTTCATCCCTGTCTTTTTGATCCTCTTTATCCGCCTCTTCGTGCCTTATCTCAGTCAGGCTTATCCGATGGTAGCAGACTACCACAGCTATATCATGATGTTTGGCGGGATGCAAACTGCCATCATGTTTGGCTTTATCACTTCCTTTATCATCCTCGACGAAAAAGATGAAAATGTACTACAGGTGATCCGCGTTTTGCCTATTTCTCCGCTCTACTTCATGTTTTACCGGCTGAGCTTTGCGACCTTATTTTCGGCCGCGGGGGCTTTCATCTTGATCCAAACGGCGGGGATTGCCTATCCGGGCTTGCTCAATAGCATTCTACTGAGTTTACAATATGGCTTGATCGCGCCTTTGATCACTTTGATCATCGCGACATTTGCCAATAATAAAATTGAAGGCATGGCCTTTTTCAAAGGCATTGATTTGGGATTATTACTGCCTGTCTTGGCCTTTTTCGTACCAGGAATTTGGAGCTATTTGTTTGCCATTATCCCGACTTATTGGACCTATACGCTCTATGAGCAAAGTCTCAGGGGTAGCTTCCATATTGGTTATTTCTTGCTAGGCCTAGGAGTTTACGCCTTAATGATCAGTGCGCTTTTCATGCAGTTTCGCAAGCGAGTATTTGATAGGTAGGGAAGGTAAAATATCGAATGATGAATTTCGAAGGCCGAAGTTTCAAGGCTTAGGCTGTCCCTTCTGCAATCGACATTCGATATTGGACATTTTTCATTTTTCCCCACTGCGCGGAACGCTTGTCTCCTTATAGATGTTTCCCTATGAATCAACAGGACAATCTGTCTTTTATCATTCTGAGCGCAGGCGAAGAAACATTTCAGAGAGAAGCGTTCTGCGAAGCAGGCAAAAGACTACATAGGCCTTTCGGCTTCGCTCAAGCTGACAGCTGGTAAGAATTAAGGCAAAGCCATAAAAAATCAATTTGTCATTCTGAGCGCAGTCGAAGAAACTTTAATATTCCTTTAGCTGCGGGCGCGGAACGATTATATCGGTGCGGCATACATGACCGCACCTACAGCCTAGGCTTTAAACCCTAGGCGTTGCCAGAAAGATGGGCGTTTGGGTTCAATGCCAAGGGCATTTTCGAGGATAGCCACAACCTCTTTGTGGCGATGGACGCGGGCAATTTCTAGGGCATCCCAACCGTCCAGTTGAGATTTGATCGTAGGATCTGCGCCCTTTTCTAAAAGCACTTTGACGACCTCGGCCTGCCCGAGATTGGCCGCTTCAATCAAAACAGTCGTCAATACCTCTGGATGTTGATAATCAGGATCGATGCCCTGCTGGAGATAGTATTCTACCAGAGGGGCATCGCCTTTTTGGGCAGCGGTAAACATTTCTTTCCAATCACCACCGGCTGGATTCATATAGTTTGAGTTTTGGGGTCTTGCTGGTAGTAAAATAGAAAGAATAAGGGCAAAAACACACAAGTAAGAGAAATCAAACCACATAGCAACAAGACATTTGCGCCGGGCCAGTGCATCAACTTAAAGGTGCAGGCCAAAG
>CAZHOC010000990.1:0-3015 GCA_964534295.1 uncultured Bacteroidia bacterium
ATAGATTCCTTCCACCTCTGATTCAGAGGTAGTTAAGCTTTCAATATTGATATGTCTCCTTGTAAATACCGTAGTAATCCGGTGCAATAAACCGATTTGGTTTTCGGTAAATATGGACAAGGTGAATGACTGGATTTCCATTAGGGTTCTAGTTTGATTTCTGAGATACTGGCGCCGCTTGGAACCATGGGGAAAACATTGGATTCTTGTTCGACGACAACTTCTAGGAAATAGGGTCCATCAAAGGCAAGCATCTTGTCGATTTCGGCTGATAGGTTTTCGCGTTCCGCGACGCGGACCGCCTCAATACCAAAGCCCTTACTGATCGTAACAAAATCAGGGTTTACTAGCTCTGTGAAAGAATAGCGACGGTCAAAAAACAGCTCTTGCCACTGTCTCACCATTCCCAAGAAATTATTGTTGAGAACGATCACTTTGACAGCCGTATTGTTTTGAAATAGACAGCCAAGCTCTTGAATGGTCATTTGGAAGGCACCGTCGCCTATGATGGCCAAAACCTCGCGTTCTGGCGCAGCCAACTTAGCCCCAAAGGCCGCTGGCAGGGCAAAACCCATAGTTCCCAAACCGCCAGAGGAAACCCAAGCGTCAGTATCGGTATATTTATAATAGCGTGCAGCCACCATCTGATGCTGTCCCACATCCGTTACCACAACCGCTTTACCCGCAGTTTTTTCGGAAAGCATATTGACCACCTCGGCCATATGGATTTTTGGGGTATTGGGGGCAAGGTCACCTTTTATGACCTTCTCATATTCCATCTTTGCACAAGCCTCAAACTCTGCCATCCACTCGGGATGAGCGTTGGCTTTGATCATGGGCGTAAGTGCTTTGAGGGTTGCTTTGGCATCTCCCACTAGTGGAACGTCTGCCTTTACATTTTTATCGATTTCAGATGGATCGATTTCGATATGTACTACTTTGGCCTGCTTCGCATAACGCTTGAGATCGCCGGTTACCCGGTCGTCAAAACGCATCCCAATGGCGATCAGGACATCACACTCATTGGTTTTGATATTGGGCCCATAATTGCCGTGCATTCCCAGCATACCAGTGTGCAGAGGATGATCAGTAGGCATAGCCGAAAGTCCTTGCAAAGTACTCCCGAAAGGAATGCCCGCCTTCTCTACAAAAGCCTGAAACTCTGCCTGCGCTTCTGAAATCAAGACTCCATGCCCAAGTAGGACAAAAGGCTTCTTTGCTTCATTGATCAGTTTTGCAGCGGCTACTAGTTCCGGCACTTCAGGCGTCGGATAAGGCTGGTAGCTTCTAATGTGATTACAAGGCTCATAAGAGAATTCGACTTCTTCAAACTGAGCGTTCTTGCAAAGATCAATCACTACCGGGCCAGGACGACCATTGTTGGCGATATAAAATGCTTTGGCAATCACCCAGGGAATTTCCTCAGCCTTGGTGATCTGATAATTCCACTTGGAGATTGACATACTGACTCCAATGACATCCGTCTCTTGGAAAGCATCTGATCCGAGCAATCCTTTGGGCACTTGGCCACAAATACAGACCATCGGAGTAGAATCAACCATCGCATCGGCAATACCGGTCAGTAGGTTGGTTGCCCCTGGGCCAGAAGTCACTAGGCAGACTCCCGTCTTATTGCTCACTCGGGCGTAGCCTTGAGCGGCATGGGAAGCACCTTGTTCGTGCCGTACCAGATAATGCTTTAATTGTTCTTGATAGTGATAAAGGGCATCATAAACGGGCATGATTGCTCCGCCGGGATACCCAAACATGGTATCCACCCCTTCGGCAAGTAAAGAAAGGATGATGGCTTCTGCACCACTTACCTTTTTGCCTGTTTTGGCCGCTGCCTTTTGCTGGGCCTGTGTTAAAGTTGCCATTGAGAGTCGGTTATATGTTCTTCCTAAACTCAGCGTATGATTTCAATCCTTTTGCTAATTTATTCGTCGGTTACACAGCCTTTTGAAGCTGAAGCAACGCTTTTGCGATACTTATAGAGTACTCCTCTTTTGATGCGAGGCTCAGGTTCTACCCAAGCAGCTCTACGTTTCGCGATTTCTTCTTCACTTATATCTGCTTCGATGCGGTTATTTTCTGCATCAATGGTGATTAAATCCCCATCTTTTAGCAGTCCAATCAAACCACCAATTGCCGCTTCTGGGGTGATATGTCCAACCACGAAGCCATGCGTACCGCCAGAAAATCTTCCGTCAGTAATAAGGGCGACTTCGCCTCCTAACCCAGCGCCCATTATGGCACCTGTGGGCTTGAGCATTTCAGGCATACCGGGGCCACCTTTTGGGCCTTCACCGCGGATCACCACCACATCACCAGCAGAAATCTCACCAGCAACAATGGCATCATTAGCGGCAAATTCGCCTTCGTATACTTTTGCGGTACCGGTAAACTTAGTACCCTCTTTACCGGTAATCTTAGCTACAGACCCTTCTTCGGCCAGATTGCCGTATAAGATTTGCAGGTGCCCTGTAGCTTTTATTGGCTTATCGAATGGATAGATGATTTGTTGGCCTTCGGCTAGACCGGGAAGGTCTTTGATGTTTTCAGCAAGGGTTTTTCCGGTCACGGTCATACAATCACCGTGCAAGTATCCATGCTCCAGAAGGAACTTCATAACTGCGGGAATCCCACCGATAACATGAAGATCTTCCATCAAGTATTTACCACTTGGCTTAAGATCAGCTAACAAAGGTGTCTTATCCCCAATGCGCTGAAAATCGTCAAGAGTCAAATCAACGTCCACCGAGCGTGCCATGGCAAGCAAATGCAAAACCGCATTCGTGGAACCACCTAGGACAGTGAGCACGGTCAAAGCATTTTCAAATGCCTTTTTGGTCATGATGTCTCTAGGAAGGAGATTTTTTTCCAGAAGTGCTTCCATCGCCGCTCTCACCTTGGAGCATTCCAGCTTCTTGTCTGCACTCATGGCAGGATTAGAAGCACTGTAAGGCAAGCTCATCCCCATCGCTTCGATGGCAGAAGCCATGGTATTGGCAGTAT
>CAZHOC010000991.1:0-3003 GCA_964534295.1 uncultured Bacteroidia bacterium
GAAAATTGAATCGAAGTAAGATGAGAACACTAAGTTTTTTGACTTTCCTCCTAATAATCGCCTCCTGTAAAAACAGTGAAAACTGTATTCAACCACCATGCGTACCGCCAAATCTTAATTCTTTTTCAAGTTTGTTTATTGAATTTTGTGTTTCGGACTCAGATCCTGATTGCTATTTAAGTAATGACTTGACAAGCATTCAATTCAGTATTAAAAGGATAGCAAGTAATGAGCTCGTTTTAGACACAATTATCAATGATTTTGGATCAATGGATTATACTATCCCAATAGGTGGAAATGGCGAGTATAAATTTGGTGCAGATCCTCAAGGTAGCAGTACCCTATTATATCCAGAAAATTATTTTGAGATTAAATTGACAAACGGTGAGTTGTTTAAAATTGATGAAATAAAATATAGGGATGATGGACCCTGTAGTTGCCCAAGTTATATTATAGAATCAGTTGAAGTTAATGACATAATCATCCCTGCGGATCTAAATAGGATTATTTTAACGAAATAAATCGAGCTGCTGCAATAAGCAATTTGTAAAAGAATAGCAGTCCCAAACAGATTGTTTGCAAACTGTTCCGACTGACCGTATTTTAGTCAGTAATGGAATTTCAGGCACAACGCTCCCGCATCAGCAAACTGCTGGATAGTCTCAATCGAGACTTATTTGAACGAGAAAAGGTCATGGGCTTGACCCTGCTTTCGGCCATATCTGGCGAAAGTATTTTCCTCCTCGGCCCTCCGGGAGTGGCCAAATCCATGATCGCCCGCCGGCTCAAATACGCCTTCAAAAACGCCCGCTCCTTTGAGTATCTCATGGGTAAGTTTAGTACGCCCGACGAGGTATTTGGCCCCGTTTCCATTAGCAAACTCAAAGACGAAGACAAATACGAACGCCTCACGGACAAATATCTGCCCGGAGCTAACATTGTCTTTTTGGATGAGATCTGGAAGGCGAGTCCGCCCATTCAAAATTCCCTGCTGACCGTTCTCAACGAGAAAATCTACCGCAACGGGGAGCAAGAATTCAAAGTTGATCTAAGAGGCTTGATTTCCGCCTCCAATGAATTACCGCTAGCCGGCGAAGGCTTGGAGGCCCTCTGGGATAGATTCTTGGTCCGGCAGGAGGTAATCCCTATCCAAAATGATGAGCTATTCAATCGCATGTTGGAGCTCCCCAAGCACTTGAGTTATACCGATCCGGTTGATGAAGAGCTCAAAATCACTGATGATGAGTATGAAGCTTGGGAGCGACAGATTGATAAGGTAAGTATCCCAAGGCATGTGATGGGTTTATTCAATCACCTGCGGCGAACGGTCCGAGAGCGCAACCTCACCAGTGAGGCCGACAATAAGATGTTTATCTCTGACCGGCGCTGGCGCAAGATGGCGCATTTGCTGACAACGGCCGCTTTTCTCAATGGTCGAGAGGAGGTCGATTTGATGGATTGCTTCATCATTGGAGAATGTATTTGGGACAAGTTTGAGCAAATCGAAGAGGCGCATGCTATCGTCAAAGGTGCCATTGCTGCCTATGGTTATCGGCAGGTGATTCAACTCAAGCCACTGGAAACCGAGTTAGAATTACTGCGTGAGGAGATCAAAAGTGAAACCCAAATCGTCAGCCTCATAGACAAGGAAGTGCCAGAGATATTTAATGATGAGAGTGGGGGTGAATACTATCAGTTGCAGCACTTTTTTGGCAAGGACTCAGTAGCTTACATCCGAGCTGGAGATTGGGACAAGATCGAAACGGAAAGTCGCAACTATTTACCGGTATTCGAGCCCGCAGGCGGCAATTTTCGGCCTTTCCAAAACTATCAGATCCAACGTAAATCTGAATTTGTAGCCTCAGAAAAAGGTCGCGACCTTCCCATCAAAACCATCACGGTGCCAGAGGAAGTCGTTAGCCCGAAGGCTGCCAATCCCGCAACCATCAAAATTTGGAACAATCAAACCGATATCCTGCTGGAGGAGTGTGAAAAGTATATGGCCGTCATCGACGAACGCCGCCTCAAAGATGAGCCTCATCTACGTAACAATCTTTTTGTAGAGCCAGCCTTTGCCGCCCATGTCATGGATAGTCTCGAAAGCACTACCCGTGAGCTCCTCAACCTCAAATTAGAAATTCAAAAAACCCGCCATAGCTATGAGCCAACTGAAGAGAGTTGAGGAAGAAATGTCTTCTTTCATTCTCTTTGGGGGGATGATGACGCGCGAGGATCGGCAGAAACTGGCGCAGATGCTTTTTCTCTATCTGCTCGATCCCAATTACCCTGTGCTTTTTCATTATGAGCAGAGCGGCATCGCCGAACGCTACCCCAATTGGGACAAGCTCCTCAAAAGGCTCTTTATGGAGGACAAACTCGTCCACCTCACCCGCAATAATGATGATTTTTCGCTTTCGGTTACGCGTGAAACCCTCAATTGGTGCAAGACCGTAGCCCTCCGCTTTGAACATGCCCATAGCTACGCAGAAGAAGAACAGCGTCTCAATCACCTACAAGCCCATACCGCTCAGTCGCCTCTCAATCAATGGGAAAGCGTTCTCGCAGAGCTCCCTCAACTCCATCCTGAAGCAAAACGTAATTGGCTTTTTTACGCCAAGACTTTTCAAGAACTCAGCCAGACTATCTCTAAGAGTGGGGAAGGGGCTAATCGCTTCCGTCTGGAAAATGACTTGATGGTACTCAAGCAAAATATCCTCGCGGATTGGAAAAATCTGCTCACTACCAAAATTGCAGTAGAGGAAGAAGCGTTCCTCGAAGAGGAGTTTGCCCTCTACCATGCTGATATGCTCCACAAAGCAGGTAGACTCCAAGAAATCAATGATGTCCTCGCGCCTTTTTACAATTTTTTGGGCCATGCCTGGAATGACGACATGGGAGCCTGGGACAAGATCAATTGGGACAAAATGGAGGAATATGCCGATGGGCTGCGACGCGATCGTCAACTCCGAGAGCTAGCCGATTTGTTGGGGAGGTGGCAGTCTG
>CAZHOC010000992.1:0-3002 GCA_964534295.1 uncultured Bacteroidia bacterium
CCGGTAATCGTAATGCGCCCCCGCCGCGGCAAAACTAATATCAAATGCCCCCTGAGTGAGCTTCGAAATTTTTAGCGCTCGATTAATTAGACTGTACAATTCCCAGTCGACCTTGACCGCTTTCACCCCTGCTTGACGGTTGATCTCACTGGTTTGAGAATTTTTGTCCCAAGAGGAGATGAGGTCCTCGATGCGTTGAATTTCTTTGAGGCCCGCGCGCACTGCAGCGCGATTGAGACTATCGTTCGGCGATGTAGCCGTAAGCTCAAAATGCGAACCCATCATACCAGCACTCTTGCGGTAGGTAAGATTTTCTTGGGCAAGCAGCAGAGTCGGTAAGGCAATGACAAAAAGGAGAAGCTTTCTCATAGCGTCAGACGGATACCAGTGAAGATGCCAATGCTATAGATGTTTTGTTGTAGATCGCGAAAGGCGGGCTGATCATAGTTGATAATCTGCCTTATGTATCGTGGCCTAAAGTACCATTGAAAATGTTGGCCCAGTTTCGCACTAAGCTCCAAACCAAAATTGTAATGCCAAGGCGCCTTGCTGATTTCGGGATTGGGGATGCTAGCATTGGAGAAAAAGCCCCCCAAATTGAAAAAAGGGCTCATGCTGAACCTTGGCTGATCTACGAAGAGGTATTCTATCCCCAACTGATAGAGCCATATGTTGACGCCCTCTCCATTGGGTTGGATTCGGTAGCGAGAAGAATTGCCGCGAGCATTATCGGTGCCGATCAAGACATTGTCATCGAAATATCGGTAACCGCCGCCTGCACTAAAGCGCCATTTTTGAAATTGATAGGAAAGCGAGAATTCCGCCGGCATGAAAAAGGCTAAATGCGAGCGATCATAGCCTTGATGATAGTCAGGAAGCGTATCATTGAAGCCATTATTTTGCACCCACCAGCCAATTTCCCCACCACTACCTAATTCTATGCTTAGCTGTGCGGTTAAGGGGGAGAGGAAAAGCAAGAAACCGAGACATAGCCCTAAGGTCTTTTTCATGGTGTATTGCTTTGGATAAATTCTATATAGGCCTTGGCTCCGCCAGAACGGTAGGCCGTACGAGCTAGCTCATTGCCCTCTGGATCTAACAATAAGACAAGTGGAAATTCTCCTTTGGGGTTGTAGCGTTGCGCGAGGCGCTCGTTATGAAGCCTTTGCTCATCGCCTAAGCGATTTTTACGACTCCGCGGAAAGTCAGCCTTAAGGAGAACCAATTCGCTTTTAGCAAAGCTCAAAAAGCTCGAATCTTGAAATACTTCTCGATCTAATTGGATACAGGGGCGGCACCAGTCAGAGCCGGAAAAGACAAGTAAGATAGGTTTTTGTTCTTCTATGGCGAGTTCTTGTGCCTGTTGAAAACTGGTCAGCCAAATTAGGAGTAATGCTACTGCCACCTTGATATCTGATTTGGGTTAATCTAGTCGGAAAATTTCAAACTAGCGGGCTCAAAAGGAAGCTTCAAGGCTAGTCGAATCCTATTTTCCAGTCCTTATACTAGATTGACGTAATTTAAGTTCTGTTGGTAACTCTATAAACTGAAAATCTACTTCAAGATTGTTTTTATTGGCATTAATTTCTTGGAGGAGGAGTTCAATTGCTCGCTTGCCCATTTCCAAACTCGGTTGAGCTACTGAGCTCAGCGGCGGATCAACGATGGCCGATACTTGCCAATCACTAAATCCGGCTACCATAATATCTTCAGGGACTTTAATCCCCTTAGACTTTAAGCCATCGATAGCTCCGATAGCGACACTATCTGTAATACAAAAGATAGCGTCCAGTTCCTTATTAGTTTCGACTGCTCTCAAAGCAAACTCCCTTCCTTCCTCGATGGTGATATCCTGAGTGTCGAAAATCAAGCTTTCATCAGTCTCAAGGTTATGATCTTTGAGAGCTTGTAAATAGCCATTATATCTATTGCGAGAAGTGTAAGCCATCATTGGTCCACGAAAGTGAGCGATACGTTTGGCCCCTTGCTCGATCAGATGGGAAACCATTTGGTACGCTCCTTCATAATCATTAACCGCAACTTTGGAGGTATTGGCCATATTTTCCTGTTGAGGCACCTTGTCAAAAAATACCACCGGTACTCCGGTATTGAGAAAATCCTCAAAATGGCTAAGCGACTCCGTATGATGGGCCAAGGATACTAACAAGCCATCGACCCGACTATTGAACAATGCGTTGGCATCTTCTACCTCTTTCTCGTAGGATTCATCCGACTGACAGATCATTACTCGGTAATCAGAATCATAGGCTACCTGCATGATCCCTTTGATCACTGAGGAAAAGAAATGATTGACGATTTCGGGAATAATGACTCCGATAACTCTGGACTCCTGTTTACGCAAGCCCGCTGCCATGGTATTGGGGCGATAGTTTAGCTTTTTAGCCAATTCAAGCACTTTTTGCTTGGTGGCTTTGCTGATATCAGGGTAGTCTTTTAAGGCTCGAGAGACCGTTGCAGTGCTGATTCCTAGCTCTTTTGCGAGATCTGATAATGTGATCTGACGTTTACTCATATATCCCAAGCCCCTTTTTATGTGTGTAATGAATAATTTGGCGCAATGTCTGAAAAAAATACAAATTTTTTTGAGGACCGAAAAGGTTTACGTAATCGTTTTCGGTCCTAGGATGGCAATATAGAGGCATTTGTCGTCTTGTTTCATATAGAAAAAAACATCAACTTGAAGTAAGAAAGTTGATACTTTAAGGCCACGTAGTGATACATAATGGCGTTTAGAGGGCAAGTTTCCTAAAAGAGAAAACAAATTGATAGACTACTGTATTCGCGTTTTTTACTCCTAACTCTACTCTAAAAAAGTTATCTGCATTCCGTGCTGGGGATCCGCAGATATAAACTACATTTGGGGGGCCTCATCTGGCCATCAAGCTGATCTTCCTCGGTCAGCTAATTGGGAATATTCCGCATTTACCGTGGTTATACAATTGGTTTAAAGTTTTAGCCTAACTGATAAACTAAGTTTAACT
>CAZHOC010000993.1:0-3001 GCA_964534295.1 uncultured Bacteroidia bacterium
AGACAATACCTGGATTTTCTTGTCAACATCCTCCCCGCTAAACATAAAGGAGCCTAGCAGATTCCGAATCTCAGTTTCCGTACGATCCCTTACCGTTTCTTCTAATTCCTCAAGAATACTGTTTTTGAGATTCAAGGCTTCTAGCTGATGCTGCGCAAAGAAGGAATCTTGTACTTGGTAGCCCGCTTCTTTTTGTCCCTCGTGAGGCTCCGTTCCTGCAAGGATCCTCAACAAAGTAGACTTGCCTAATCCATTAGCGCCAATCAATCCAATCTTATCTCCTCGCATGACAGTGGCCGAAGTATTGTCAAGGATAAGCTTCTCGTCATAGGCTTTATGGATATCCTTGAGTCGTAAGACTTCCTTGCCCGACCGGACCTTCATCGTAAAGCGGATGTTGAGACCCACGGTCTCTTCCTCAGGGGGTTGAAGGCGCTCAATCTTTTCAAGCTGCTTGATCTTGCTCTGGACTTGTCTGGCTTTTGAGGCTTTGTAGCGAAAGCGATTGATGAAGCGCTCTTGCTCAGCAAAATATTTCTGCTGGTTTTCGTACTCTTTTATGTGCTGCTCAAGGCGAAGTGCTTTTTCTTTTAGATAGTATGCGTAGTTGCCATTGTAGATCTGGAGCTGTTGGAAACTAATCTCTACAATCTTTTGGGCCATACGATCGATAAAAAAGCGATCGTGCGAAACGATGATAGTCGTACCTCTAAAGGTACGGAGGTAATTTTCTAGCCATTGAATAGAAGGCAGGTCCAAGTGGTTGGTAGGCTCATCTAGCAGGAGTATGTCGGGCTCCATCAGGAGCATCTTGGCTAGTAGCACTCGCATTCTCCAGCCTCCTGAAAAGGTTTGATAGGGGAGATGTTGTTCGGTTTGACTAAATCCTAAACCGCTTAGCGTGCTATGAACTTTAGAATCTATCAGTTTGCCCTCTTGAGCTTCGAAGAGTTCTTGCTTACTGCTCAACTCATTTAAGAGGGTTTCATCCGTTTCTCCGGACTCCATCCTTGTCAGTAGCGCTTCAATTTCCTCACCCAATTTTAGGACAGGTTCGAAAGCATCTCGCGCTACCTCATCTATAGTGCGATCGGTTTGGTAAGAAAGGAGGTCTTGATTAAAAAAGGCCACCTTGAGCCCTCCGGCACGGTTTATATTTCCTTCCGTTGGTTTTATATCGCCTGAGATCATGCGCAAAAGCGTGGATTTTCCAGCACCATTACGACCGATCAGGCCGATTCTTTCTCCCGGCAAGAATTGATAAGTAGCGTTTTTGAGTAACCAACGACCACTAAACTCAATTCCTATATTTTCAAGATTCAACAAAATGTTATGACTTGTCTGTGAAAGCCAAAAATGGCAGCATTTCAGGTAATACTTTCGCTGATTTAGCTTAACCTATTGGCATTGAGGGTGAAAAAGCGAAAAAAAACACAAATTATTTTAGTTTTTTACTAAACTTTTTATACTTTGCTAAAAATTAACTCAAACTGCTAATTCATTTAGTTAATTGTTAAACTAATCCTGCCTGTCATGAGCGAAAAAGACAAACTGGTTATCGGTAAAAATCTAAAATATCTGCGTAAGCTCAAAGGTTTGACGCAGCAGGAACTCGCTAATCATCTCGAAATCCGCCGTTCTTCCATTGGAGCCTATGAAGAATGTCGTGCGACTCCCAAATATGAGACGCTCGAAAAGATCTCAGACTTCTTTAATGTGTCTATCGACATGCTGGTAAAGGAGGACGTTTCGCAATACACAGAGGAGGAGCTTAGAAGTTCTATCGCTGAAGCCAGAGTGGATGTAGAAGGGCGCAAGCTGCGAGTTTTACCAATTACAGTTGATAGCGATGGGCGGGAAAATATCGAGTTTGTCGAGCAACAAAAAGCCGCTGCCGGTTATCTCAATGGCTATGCAGACCCTGAGTTTATAAGTGATCTACCCAAGTTTCAGCTTCCAATGCTAGGCTCTGGAACCTTCCGTGCTTTCGAAATCAAGGGGGATTCGATGCTACCGCTAAAATCTGGTACCGTCATCATCGGTGAGTATTTACCTGATTGGCGAGATGTAAAGGAAGGCGATACTTATGTAATCGTTTCGGAGACTGAAGGGGTAGTTTACAAACGTGTATTCGTCAAGCAAGACAGCAGTGGGGATCCAATATTCACTTTGCGCTCCGATAACCCTGCTTATTCTCCTTATGATGTGCCAGTTGCAGAACTAAGAGAAGTTTGGAAAGCCAAGATGTTTATGTCTAATGATTTTCCTGAGCCAGATTTGTCGATCGAGAAGCTTTCTTCTATCGTCATGGATCTCCAGCAAGAGATGCTACGCATGAAGAATCAGTAAAGACTTAATACAGACTTTTAATATCTGCGGTAAGCTTTTCCCCAATGGAAAAGTTTACCGCTTTGTTTTTATATTGGTCCTGTCCCTAAAACTGCAAAACTACTATGGATAGTACCTCTACTATTATTTTGGGCATTGCCCTATTTATCATCATGATTGGGATGGGCCTTGCCCTGACTATTGCTGATTTTAAACGTGTCCTACAAATGCCCAAAGCGGTATTGATAGGCTTCCTCAATCAAATCATTTTGCTGCCGCTGATTGGCTATGGCCTGAGCGTCATTTTTGGCGTCGAGCCGGCTATTGCCATAGGCGTTATGATATTAGCTGCTTGCCCCGGAGGTCCTACCTCCAATTTGGTAACGCATCTAGCAAAAGGAGATATCGCTTTGTCTGTAACCCTGACGGCAGTCAATAGTCTGATAACTATTATCAGCATACCCTTGATTGTGAGTTTTGCTTTGGATGCCTTTTTAGGCGAAACTGCTGCGGTCGAAGCGCCTATTGCCAATATCATTGGTTCCCTAGTTGTGATCATTGCCATTCCGCTCATGATAGGGATGTTGATCAAACGTTATGCAGAAAGCTTCGCAGACCGAATGGAAAAAAGCGTTCGCATTGCCAGTGGCGTTATTATTACATTAGTAATTCT
>CAZHOC010000994.1:0-2997 GCA_964534295.1 uncultured Bacteroidia bacterium
TGCCCAAAGACAGCCCTTTTCAACGAAATCAAGAGCTGATCGCAAATCCCGAATCAGACGAAAAGCCTCAAACCAAAAGCCTCAGCCGAGGCGAGGTATTACGTCAACCATCATTCTATCTATTGGTATTGGTCTATCTGTTTGTGCCCTTTTACTTCACCGGTATTGTGATCAATCTAGACTTGATTGGCGAGATCAATGGCTGGGAGGATACACAGTTGGCTTTGGCCCTGTCATTGGCGGGAGGAGCCCGTCTGGTGATGAATTTGCTTGGCGGTCCGCTAGTGGATCGCTTTACGGCTACTCGAACATTTAGCTATTTACTGCTCCCGATTTTGATCAGTATGATCGGAATTATCTTCCGCACGGAAGTGATTTGGTTGTATGTGTTTTTCATGGGCATGGGCATCTCGGCGAGTTTGAGTTCCCTTACATCTTCAGCCATGTGGGCGGAGATTTATGGCACGGGACACTTCGCTTCGATCAGAAGTATCGTTACCACCTGCATGCAGGTATCTACGGCGGGAGCCCCCTTGATCGTAGGTTGGGCCTTGGTTGGCCAGTCGAGCTTATATGGACTAATGGGAACAGCGGCTTTGGTCGTATTGGGACTTTGGCTACTAGGAATCTGGCAGGTTAGGAAACTAGGATTTAGCAAAAGCCGTATGGAATAAGTATCTTAAGTACATCCATACATAAAACTCCTTACTGTGATTCGTAATTATTTGAAAGCAAATCTGCTTTGCGGATTAGTAGTGCTTTTGCCTGCCTTGATGCTCGCGCAAGACTTTGATCTGCCTAGTCTGCAAGCCCAATATCCAAAGGAAGACGTCGTTTACCTCGAACGTAAAGAACATCTCTATCTTTTCTTTGATGAAGCTGACGCCCTTGCGGTCAAGAAACAACATGAAGCGTCGATGCTGTATCTGACGGATAAAGACTTGCGGCACGCTAACGAATCTATCCATTATTCTGACTTTTCTTCCATCGAAGACATCGTGGCAGAGACGCGGGTTTTCAACAAACGAAAGAAAGCCGAGCGCATACCTGTCCAAGAAATCTCCACTCAAGACGTAATGGTGAGCGGGATCTTTTATGCCGACTACAAAAAGAAATCTTTTGTCTTCCCCGCCGTGGAGCAAGGGGCCTTGACCTATCTGTCCTACAATGAGGTAATCAAAGATCCTCGCATGTTGGGTTCTTTTTACTTCAACTCTTATGTGCCATTGCTCAATGCAGAGTATTCAGTCTCCTTTCCGGAGAACGTTTCTGTCTCTTATCAGCTGATTGGCGAGAATACGGACCGGATCGCATTTAGCGAATCCACCCAAAATGGGCAGACTACTTACACTTGGCGCGCTAAAGACATGCAAAAGTTTGAGCGTGAGTCAGGCGCCTTGAGTCGAAATTATTACAATCCGCATATCATCCTCCGCATCGATCGTATCAAGCGCGATGCCGAAGAAGAGCGCATCCTCAGTGATGTAACGGACCTATATCGTTGGTACAGCAGCTTAGTGCAAGAGATTAATCAGACGGATCAAAACGAACTCAAGCAAATCGTCGAAGAGCTAGTGGAAGGCGTTAGCGACGAGCGCGAAAAAACCCGCATCCTCTACCAATGGGTACAATCCAATATCAGCTATGTCGCCTTTGAAGATGGCATGGGTGGCTTTATCCCACGTGATGCCGCTGCCGTTTGCACTAAGAAATATGGCGACTGTAAAGACATGGCCAATATCCTAAGAGAAATGTTGACCTATGCCGATGTCGAAGCCTACCTTACTTGGATTGGTACGCGTGAGAAGCCTTATTCTTATCGCGATGTGCCTACTCCGGTGGTAGACAATCATATGATCACCGCGGTAAAGCTAGATGGTGAGATTCAGTTTTTTGACGCTACTGGTACCCATACTCCTTTTGGCTATCCGACTTCGATGATTCAAGGCAAAGAAGCCTTGGTGGGCATCACTGCCGACAGCTTTGCTATCATCGAGGTACCCGTCATGGAAATGGAGCAAAATCGCTTGGTTGATAGTAGCTTTTTGAGCCTCAAGGAAGGAGATGTCATCGGTCGCGGCTATCAGCGTATGACTGGCTATCAGAAAGTAGACCTCGAATATAGCCGTTATCGCATGGAAGGGACCGAAGAGAAACTCTTCATGAACGATTACCTCACCAAGGGTAAGGACAACTTCCAACTAGACGAATTTGCCATCGAAGGCTTGGGCGATCCCAACCTAGACGGGGAGATCAAATATGACTTTCATATTCCTTCTTATGCCAAGCAGGTCAGCAATCGCATCTATGTCAATCTAAATTTGGATCGCCCTCTGCAAGCCGCAGCCATTGATATCGAGCAGCGCCGTTATGGTCGTGAGATCGACTATAAGTATTTGGATAGCTACTTCGTAGAACTCGAGATTCCGGAAGGTTATAGCGTCTACAAGATGCCTGAGAACCTCAGCTATGAGGACGATAAGTGGGGCTTCCGCATCAATTATCGTCAAGAGGGCAATAAAATTATCCTCGAAAAGGAAATTTATATGAACGCCCTCGCCATCCACAAAAGTGATTTCGAAGCTTGGAATACCTTCGTTACCAAACTCAACAAGGCACACAAGAAAAACCTAGTCCTTACCCAATAGGATTAGGCCCATATTTTTTATTAACTCTACTTCCTAAAACACAAGCCTATCAATTTTATGAATTATCGTTTGTTTGCGCTAGTACTTCTAGTTCTACCCTTGGGCCTCGGAGCGCAAGATTATACACACCAGTCTTATGATTGGGAAGAAAAGCCCGACAGGGTTGAATTGAGCGAAGAGGAGAAAGAATCGGATGCCGTACGCCTCCTCAACCGCCAAATCATGGAATATGTCGAAACCGATGAAGGAATCGATATGTACTCCACTGAGCATGTCATTGTCCGCGCCAATACCACAAGATCTGTTGATGAAAACAACAAGGTCTTTATCCCTATGCGCGGCGATGCCG
>CAZHOC010000995.1:0-2996 GCA_964534295.1 uncultured Bacteroidia bacterium
GTCTGTTTGCCAAACCATCACGTGATTTGACCATCGAGGAGTCTGCTACCCTCGTGGGCATGCTCAAAGGTCAGGGAGTTTATGATCCTATCCGCCGTCCGGAACGCGTAGTCGGTCGTCGTAATACGGTGATCGACCAGATGGTAAAATATGAGTTCATCGATCCCAATGAGATCAATGTAGATAGTGTCAAGGCTATGCCTTTGGTCGTTGCTCCGCAGGTGCAAGAACATCTCAAAGGGATCGCCCCTCACTTCCGTCAAAAGGTTCGTGAGTTTCTCGTCAACTGGTGTAAGACGCACACCAAGCCTGATGGCAGTCATTATGATATGTACAATGATGGCCTCAAAGTCTACACGACCATTGACTCTCGCATGCAGAGACATGCTGAGGCTGCCGTTCGTAAGCATCTTACGGGTCTACAATCTACTTTCGATCAGCACATCAAAGGGCGAGAACCATATAAAACTGAGGCTAATCTCTTACGTGATCTTCGCCGCCGCAGCGAACGCTACCGTCAAGCGAAGAATCGCGACCTAACTCCCGAGCAGATCATGGAGGAGTTTGACAAGCCGATCAAGATGACCATTTTTGATTGGGATGGGGTAAGAGATACTGTGATGTCTCCCAATGACTCTCTAAAGTATTACAGCCGTTTCCTAGAAACAGGTGTGGTATCCATCAACCCCCTCAATGGTGAAGTAAAAGCTTGGGTTGGAGGTCTAGACTTCCGTTTCTTCAAATATGACCACGTCCAACAGGGCAAACGTCAGGCTGGTTCGATCTTCAAACCATTTGTCTATGCAGTAGCGGTGCGAGATGGATATTCGCCATGTGATCGTCTCTTAAATCAGCCAGTTACTTTTGAAAATGTTGATAATAACGGTACCACTTGGAAGCCAAAAAATTCTGATGGGAAGTTTGGTGGCATGATGACCCTGCGCCAAGGATTGGCCAAGTCGGTCAACTTGATTACTGCTCGTCTGATGAAAAACATTGGGCCTTATCCTGTAGTAGACCTCGCCAGAAGAATGGGTATTCAGTCCCCACTAGAGGCAGTACCATCCATTTGTCTCGGTACTTCTGATGTCAATGTGCTTGAACTGACCGGTGCCTACACCACTTTTGCCAATCAAGGGATTTGGCATGAGCCTCATTATATCACCCGTATCGAAGACCGCAATGGAGAGATTCTAGCTGAGTTTCCAGTGGAAACCAAACGAATCTTCAACAACAAGGATGCGTATAAAATGGTAGAGCTCCTAAAGGGAGTTGTCGACGAGCCGGGCGGCACTGCTTCACGCTTACGTCATCAGTACAAATTCCGTAATGAGATCGCAGCCAAGACTGGTACCACCCAAAACCACTCTGATGGTTGGTTTATGGGAGTTACCCCCAATTTGGTTACTGGAGTTTGGGTGGGCGCAGCTGATAGGAGAGTTCGCTTTAACAGTATCAAGCTAGGTCAGGGTGCCAATATGGCCCTTCCCATCTGGGCTTATTATATGCAGGGGCTCTACGAAGATGATGCTATTGGCTTGCCTCAAGAACGCTTTAAGCGCTCTTATTATGGCTCCATCGTATGCGACGATCCAGAAAATGCCAGACTTCCTGGTGATCTAGATGGATCTAGCAATGGCGCTGAAGAAGCATTGGATGGATTTTAGATGAGCATAGCACTCCAAACCAAAATACGTAATCTCCCAGATGCCCCAGGTGTATACCGATTCCTGGATGCAAACAATAAGTTTATATACATAGGTAAGGCCAAAAGCCTTCGTAAGAGGGTAAGTAGCTACTTCCTCAAAGGACCCAAGCATAGCTATCGCATTGCTAAAATGGTCTCTTTGATTGAAGACATTGCCTACACAGTGGTCAATTCGGAGGTAGAAGCACTATTGCTGGAAAACAACCTCATCAAGACCCACCAGCCTAAATACAACATCCTGCTTAAGGATGGGAAAACCTATCCTTACATCTGTATCAAGAAGGAGAGATTTCCACGTGTATTTAGTACTAGAACCAAAATTGATGATGGGTCTACTTACTACGGCCCCTACCCTTCCGTTTGGGTTTTGAATTCTTTGCTCGATTTGATCAGAGGATTTCTCAAGCTGCGTAATTGCAATTACCATCTCTCAGAAGCCAACATCAAAGCGGAAAAGTTTCGGCGCTGTCTTGAATATCAGATTGGCAACTGCGCTGGCCCCTGTGAAGGCTTGCAATCAGAGGAGGATTATATGCAGGGAATTGCCCAAGTGCGGAATATCCTCAAAGGCCGCTTGACGCCTGTTTTCAATCAATTACAAGAATTGATGCAGGAGTCTGCCGAGAAATACGAATTTGAAAAAGCGGAATACTACCGCAAACGGCTCGAAAAGCTCAAGCAATACCGCCAGAAAAGCACCGTGGTTTCCGCTACTTTAGGCGATCTGGAAGTATTGACCGTCGAGTCAGAAAAGCACTTGGCTGTCGTCAATCACTTCAAAATCTCTGAGGGCGCAATCGTTCAAACCCACTCTTGGGAAATTAAACGCGCCAATCAGGAAGAAGATCAAGAAATCCTGCAAGCAACGCTAGAGCACATGGTAGCTGACGAAAAGGAATTGGCCAATGAGATCGTCAGCAATCTGCCCATCGATCCAAGTACCATCTCCAAGGAGTTCAGTTTTACCGTTCCGAAAATCGGAGACAAAAAGCACCTAGTCAGCCTTTCTCTCAAGAATAGCCGAACCCTGCTTACGGAAAAGCTCTACAAGCAAAACTTCCAAAAGCGCAGTACGCCCAATGAGCGTATGATGCAGGAATTGCAGCAAGTGCTCAAATTAGACAGTTTGCCCGATCATATTGAGTGTTTTGACAACTCTAACTTCCAAGGTTCTCAACCGGTGGCTTCTTGTGTGGTATTTAAAAACGGTAAGGCCGCTAAACGCGACTATCGCCACTTCAAAATCAAAACGGTGGAGGGTCCTGACGACTTTGCCAGTATGAAGGAG
>CAZHOC010000996.1:0-2994 GCA_964534295.1 uncultured Bacteroidia bacterium
GAGCCAAAGCAGAGAAAGAGGGGCGCTTGGTTCTGGATGAATAATGTCTGTAGCAAAAAATCCCTCCCGCCGATGACTAGCACCGACAGGAGGGATAAACCAAAAAGGCTATGGATTATTTCAGTTTAAAAAAGACACCTACGCTATAAGCTGGATTGGCGAAGATCACACTTCCTCTGACGGCCTGCGCATAGCTGGCAGAAATGCCCCATTGGTCGTTCCATTGGTAGGCGATTTCAGGGGAAATCGTAAGGTGTTCGCTATTGTTGGCGAAAATACTGGTGCTATTAGACTCACCCGTGAGCGTGCCATTTTGCAAAGATTCGATGCCATAGACGCGCAAGATGAGCAATAAGCGATCATTGTCGAGAAAACTTACACCCCCTTCGATTCCATAGCGGATCTCATCTGAAAAACCACGGGTACGATTGTTGAATCCAACATAGGCATTGGCATAGGCATTATGTCCACCAACTTTAAAGCCTGTCCCTGCATCAACTTGTAGCAATTGGTTAAACTCACCATCGCCAGTTTGCAAGTTGCCAGCTGTACCGCCACTAGCGTTCCCCAAAGGGAGACCCAACATCAAACGCGCGCTGACAGATACTGAACCTCTACTAAAAAGTCCGTACTGGAAACCGATATCGGTATCGCCCCAACCATTGATGGCTTCACCTGGGATAAGAACTTCGCCAGTGGTGCCTGAGACGAGATTGTTGCTATAAGCGCGGCTAAAGAAAGGTACATAAGCCACGGCTGTAAGGCGATCTGTAAGACCATATTCTCCATAAAAACTAGTATTAAAAATTGCTTGAGTCAGATTGGGATCGATCTGGCCCTGATCGGTATAATGCTTATCGGCTATGACCCACCATTGGCCGATTTTGAGGAAGCCTTCGCCCTTCTTTTGGGGCCAGCCGCCTCCGGCGAACGCTTGGGTCACTACTAAGCTGAGAAATATGCTGAGGATTATATGTTGAGTTTTCATTGTAGAAAAGATTGAAGATGAGAGAGATAGAGTGGATTTTTATTTAGGGTTAGCTGCTTCGCAGAACGCTTATTCGAATGCTTGAAGGGTTGAGTTGTTGAATTATCGAGTCCATAATCAACAATTCAAAAATTCTACTATTCGACCCTTTAACTAAGCGTTCTGCGAAGCAGTAAAACGCAAAGGATTACTTGATCTCACCGTCGCCTACTTTCACATTGAAAGGCTTACAGTAATACAAGAGGTAGTCATAATCATTGAGGCCAACCCCTTCGATCTCATACTCATGAGCCCCAGAGAAGGTGGTCACTTTGCTCACCTCGAAGGCACCATTTATGGAGTTGGGATTGTTGGTCAGATAGAGATACAAGCCCGGTAGGGTTGAACTAGCCTTGTAATTGTCCGCGATCTTGATGGTAATCTTGTCGCCATCCGCTTCGATCTCAAAATCTCCTGCCAACTCATAAAAAGTGGTGGTTTTGATGACACCGGAGCGATTTTCGGCGGGAGGCTCGACCGTTTCAGCTCCCACTTTTACTCTAACCGAATCTTGGAGGGCAGGAGAACCCGTTTCGTTGAGTTCTACATAGACAGTAGCTTCGCCCACGCTGACGCCAGTCGCTAGACCAGTGGCATCGATCGAAACGATTTCAGGGGCGGTACTATTCCAACTGATAGCAGCATCGCGCACTTGACCGATTTGGTCAGTATAACGCGCCAAAAACTGATAAGTATCATTGAGGCCAAGTGTATCCACTCGGTCGGTAATCTTGATTTCTTCGGCAACGGCATCTTCTAGAAAGTCATTACCGATACAACTTGTGAGCAGGCTAAGGACGCCAATTAAGTAGATTGAAAGACGCATGATTAAATCTGTGTTTACACATTAGTACGGGCAGGTTATCACAGATCTATCACAATTCGATACTAAATCTTAGCTCTGTCAAACAGCTGACAAAAAAAACTTTGCTCTCCCTGTTTACCTTTTGAATTTGAGGCGGACTTATAGTCGTTAATGCTTATCTGTTTATCAAAACTATGAATCAAACCATTTTCAAAAACGCCTCATTTATCATGAACAAATTAAAATCAATACTATGGATTCAAGTTATCGCATTCAGCTTATTTGTAGTTGGTTGTGATAGCTTTGGTGGCTTAATAGGTGGCGAAGCCGACCTCAAAAAGCTCGAAGGGACTTGGGTAAGAGTAGAAAGTAATAATCCATCCAATGACTTTATGAAGATAGAAGTTGTTGGTAACTCAGGTACAGTAGTGGATGCCGCAACTAGCGGATTTAGCGTAGGTGATGTCAAGTGGCAAACAATCACCGGTAGCGAAGGAGATACTTATGCGCACCAAGAATTAGGGAGCGATTATAACTACTACGACGGAACCATCACGCTAGTCAATGATGACGAGCTTTCTATCTCTGTCAATAATAGCGGTGCGGGTAACGCCCAAAAATGGCTACGTGATGATGGCACTATCGCTCCTACCGTAGGTGAAACCCTAGAATGTAACGGATTTGGTGTAGACCGTACTTTGGCAAACGGTCCTGCTACTGTAGACTATATTGTGCCAAGCGGTTGTGTATTAGACGTTACTGCTGCGCTTACAATCGAGCCAGGTACAGTAATCGAATTTGAAGAAAACGCGGGCATCGGTGTCTATGACGGCGGTAGCATCAATGCGGTAGGTACTTCATCTGAGCAGATTGTACTAAGAGGAACTCAAAATGTAGCCGGCTACTGGAGAGGAATTCATACTGAAACTAACTCTCTCAACAACCGCTTCGAGTACGCTACCATCCAAAACGCAGGTGCTAACTATGTTTACTGCTGTAATGAAGTTGCTACCCTAATGATAAAAGATGGCAAGATGGCCCTCAAAAATGTTACTATTTCTGATGGCGATGCCCATGGTATCTCTGCTAGAAATGCCGCTGAGTTTTCTGCTTACGAAAGTGTAACTATCACCAAGCATAAATTAGAGCCTCTATTGATCGC
>CAZHOC010000997.1:0-2988 GCA_964534295.1 uncultured Bacteroidia bacterium
AAGAGCTTCTTATCGCTTATTACAAGCCCTGGGCTAGATTTCAATTTTTAATAATCCCCTTTGCCGATTTAAGTTTTCAAATAGAAAAAGCGTCTCTGAAAATTTATTCCCAGAAACGCTTAATTATTTCAATTAAAAACAATCGTTACGGTTTGGATCTAGCCCAACTGGAAGCCCTAAGCCAAAGCTTACAGCAACTTCATATTCGCACAGTCTAGCTCCTGACTTCCTTAATTGTTTGCAAGGTGTTTTCTACCAAGCTGCTTAGCTCATCCCAAGCTCCGCGCGCCACGATATCTTTTGATACCAATTTCGAACCCATACCCACACAGGCAGCGCCTGCTGAAAACCAAGCAGAGAGATTTTCCTTATCGGGACTAACGCCCCCAGTGGGCATGATACTACTCCAAGGACAGGGACCCTTGACCGCTTTGATAAAAGCTGGACCTCCAATCTGACCAGCTGGGAAAATCTTGACGATTTCAGCCCCCCATTCTTCTGCCTGATTGATTTCACTAAGAGTCGCGCAACCCGGACCCCACATTACTTTTCGGCGATTACAGGCTAGGGCCATTTCTTTATTCAAAATGGGCGATACCACAAAATCAGCTCCTAATTGGATATAGAGAGAGGTAGTAGCCCCATCAACCACTGAGCCAATCCCCAATATCATATCAGGCAGATTTTGATGAAGGTATTGTCTTAGCTGACCGTAGACCAAATGAGCAAAATCGCCTCGATTGGTAAACTCCATTAACCTGATTCCACCTTCATAACATGCATGTACAATGGCTTTACAAGTCTCTAAGTCAGGGTTGTAGAACAAGGGCATCATACCGCTGCGATATAGTTCGCTTGCGACTTCTATTCTTGAAAATTTAGGCATATCAAATTTGTTCTAAAGCTAAAGATAAGCGTTCCGCGACTAGCGGCTCACCCGACCACTCGCATCTCCACTCATCAACTTTTCTACCTCAGCTACGCTGACCAAATTGAAGTCTCCATGGATGGTGTGTTTCAGGCAGGAAGCAGCTACCGCATAGTTTAAGGCTTGTTGGTGATCCTCAGGCCAAGTCAATAGACCATAAATCAGACCTCCCATAAAACTATCGCCGCCGCCCACACGATCCACAATATGAGTGATCTGATAAGTAGGTGCAGTAAAGAGCTTTTCTCCATCCCAAAGAACACCTGACCAAGAGTTGTGCGAAGCAGAAATAGATCCGCGAAGGGTGATAATGATTTTCTTCGCTCTTGGAAATTTAGCCATCAATTGAGTCGCTACTGATTCGTAAGCTTCCGCTTCTACATGACCTTGGGTTACATCTACCCCTTCTGGATGAATGCCAAATACCTTTTCAGCATCTTCTTCATTGCCGAGGATCACATCACAACCCGCGACCAAGTCTTCCATCACTTCGCCGGCTTTTTTACCATATTTCCAGAGGTTTTTGCGGAAGTTGAGATCGGTAGAAACTGGTACCCCTAAGCGATTTGCCACTTGGATAGCTTCTAGGCAAGCATCTGCAGCCCCTTGAGATACGGCGGGAGTAATTCCTGTCCAGTGAAACCAGCCCGCATCTGCTAAAACGCGTTCCCAATCCACCATTCCCTTTTGGATGGTCGATAAGGAAGAATGGGCTCTATCATAAACTACCTTACTGCCGCGACTGACTGCTCCACTTTTAAGAAAGTAAATACCCAAGCGCTCACCTCCCCAAATCAATTCAGAGGTGTCAACCCCAAACTTGCGGAGAAAAGCTTGAGCACATTTGCCTAGATCATTTTCGGGCAAGCGGCTGACAAATTTGGCGGGAATACCATAGTTAGCAAGGGACACTGCAACGTTTGATTCGCCGCCGCCATAGATGACATCAAACTGGCTGGCTTGAATAAAACGCTCAAAGCGAGGCGTAGAGAGACGCATCATGATCTCTCCAAAACAGACAACTGGTTTCATTTTTAAATTGTTAATCCTTAGGCACTTAAGGTGCTCGTTTGAAGCTTTGAGTAAGTTTTTTTGGTACTGAAAAGGAATGAGATTTACGGAGTTTTATTCGTTTAGTCTCCGCACCTTAATGGAGCGATAATGTACTTCATCACCATGGTCCTGCAAGAGGATATGTCCGCTCTGCCAATGGCCAAAGCCTTCCCAGTCCTTATATTTTGAGCGTTCGACAAGGGCGTCAAACATCTGATCTCCCCGATTGTATTCTAGGACTTTGCGGTGGTTGAGCCAATGTTCTACTTCCGCTCCGCGGAACGCTTGATAGCCATCCCGGTGATTGGGCCATTCGTTGGTGCGACTCTTACGTACGATGATTCGAGCATGGTTCCACTCTCCGATTTTTTTGACAGGCTTGCTCGAATGGGCCGGAATCAGATCGTAAAGAGAAGCAACCGTACGATTACCGCCAGCGCCCTTCTTGGCATCAGGGTGCTTGTCATCGTCCAAGATTTGATATTCCAAACCGATGGCTGAGCCACCGCCTTTGCCGTCTTTGTATTGTTCGGTGATGAAGTATTTGATACCACTATTGGCCCCTTCAGTTAGTTTGAATTCAAGGCTAAATTCAAAGAGGTCATATTCTTCTGCTGTTACGATATCTCCACCATTGGTAGATTCTCCGCCATCAGATTTTAGAACCACTAGCTCGCCATTTTCTACTTTCCAACCCTGATCGGGGAACGCATCCTTATAAACGCCCCGCCAGCCATTAGTGCTACGACCGTCAAAAAGCATTTCCCAACCCATCGCTCTTTCTTGAGGCGAAAGATAATTGGGGATAGTATTGACTACCGGAATGCCTGTATAAGGACTTGGGACTAGGTTTGTAGTTTTAATCTTGATGTTTTTCCAGCGGATTTGCTTGCCAGGGGTATCGTTTTTGCCGATGCTGTGTACTTGCAAGGCGATAAAGCCTTCAGCAGTTTCTGCATCTATCAAATCGGTACAAGGAATGCCGTTGACCCAGGTGCGAATAGAGT
>CAZHOC010000998.1:0-2988 GCA_964534295.1 uncultured Bacteroidia bacterium
CAAAGCCCATGAAAAACTGGGTCGCAACAAACCAGTTGACTGGTTGACGCGCTCCGAAATTGATGCCCTCTTTGTGCAAAAATGCCTAAGCCCAAAGTGGCGCGAGCAAAGTGTAAAAAGCATTCGTTTCCTTGGCGAACAGCGGGTAGACAATGGGGTGATTACTACCCTCACGAGCCGAGTGAGCAAAAAGTTGATGGGTTTTATTCCCTTGGAAGTTGAGTGGACGGATGAGCGTTCCGCGATCCCGATAGCTATCGGGAGGCAACAAATCCTCCTCAAATCCAAGGCTTTGGACATAGAAGTCATCAAAGGCCTACACCTTATGGCTGCTTCTATTGATCCAGAACTCTCAGATCTACTCAATCGCTACCGGCATCAACTCGAATACGCCAATTGCCACCTCAAAGAAATATTGCTTTACGAAAGTCTCGATCAGGCAGGATTTGATTGTACGCCCCAATATTACGGTAAGCGCCTAGATGAAAAGCGCCAGGCTTACCTGCTGCTCAGTGAGATGCTAGAAGAGGAAGAATTGGCGCATATCAATTCTCAAAAGGCTCCTGAGCTTTGGACTGAGACGCAAATCAAGCGTGTAATCAAGGAAATGGATGGGGTGCACCAATATTTTACGCTCGCAGAAAACCGCCAAAAACTTGATTGTGTGCATGATTTTGAGCCTTGGCAGGCTGAGCCGCTTTATGAGAAATTGGTCTCCATCATGTATAGCGAGGAAGATCGCCCCTTTGTCAAGGCACGCCTCGGACGATTGTTTTCCTATCTAAAGGGCTTGGAAGAAGAGCGTAAAGCCCTAAATATTGCCAATACCATCGTTCACAATGATTGCAACTCCCGTAATATTGCTATGCGCCAAGATGGCCGGGCTTGCATTTACGATTGGGAGCTAGCAGTATTGGATGTGCCCCAGCGTGATATTGTAGAGTTTTTGAGCTTTGTGTTGGTAGAGGACTTCTCCGAAGAACGCTTATTCGACTACCTAGAGTACCATTTTGAGCTCCAAGCTGAGGGAACAAACCGCGACCAATGGTTTGCTGGCTACCGCTATGCGCTCAAGGTGTATCTGTTGAGTCGGGTGTCTTTTTATGAGGTGGCGGGGATACTGGATCGTTATGCGTTTTCGGATCGGATTCTGAGTAATGCGTTTCGGATGTTGGAGTTGCTAGAGCGCTAGAGGAGGTGGGAGGCTCTTTTTGGCGAGGTTGCATCGTAGGATTGTTCCAACGCCAGGTAACTATGCTAGTAATGATGCCGGCAATTGTAACCACAACGCGAATCCACATTTGCTCAATGATCCAAATTTGACCCACTACAATCGATACCCATAATTGGCTGATCACTAGTATTTTGAAGCCAACTGGTACTGTTTTCTTGGACTGGAAGTCTCGTAACATCTTGCCAAACCAACGATGATTGAGCAACCAATTGTACATGCGATCGGAGCTACGCACGTAGAAGTAAGCCGACAATAATAAAAAAGGAATCCCTGGCACCCCCGGTAGCGCCGCACCTATATAGGTCATCACTAGAGAAAGACTCCCCAGGACAAAAAAAATAGACTTTTTCGCTTTCCGAGATAAGGGTTTAGCCATTTGCTAATCGTTCGTAAAGCCCATCCAAATTGGCGGTATCATTTGCGTCAATACGCGTGATTTGGATGGTTGGGTTCTTTTCCAAAGAACGCAAAATTTCTTCATAGGCCTTACTCAACTGCTCAAATACTGGGATCGACTCATGTGCTTCCTTGACTGAGCGTTCCGCGATGCGGCTATACAAAAGCTCCGGCTCCGCTTCTAAAAAGAAGATCTCATCGGGCAGCTCTACGCAAAATAAAGCCGTTAAATCCTCAATCGGATTGGCATGAAAAGACTCGTAAATAAAGGCCAAAAGAGCAGCACTCATCGTTTGACCTTCCGCTGCTTCGGCATCGGCGAGATATAACAAATATCCCAATTCGGTTTCAAAACGGCTATCTAAATCTTTGAGCACTGCTTCCTCCAATCCCTCTGGACGGAGTTTAGGGGCATAAAATTTTGCGTAAACCAAAGTGTCCACTAATGGGTGGCGTTCAAAAAACAGTCGTGCTTTCTCTTCCTTCTCTTCATTGTCTTGGAGGAGGTGAAAAAGGAGCATGGAGGCAAAGAGCGCTAAGCCTTTCAACTGTGGGATTTGCTTATTATCAGCTTCCTCACTGAGGGTATTGACAAATTTGCTAAACTGATAAAGCGGACTTTCGGGATCGATGCGAATTAAATCAATATGCGGTACAAAAACGAAGCCCCAATTTGCTTGATTTAAGTCTTGTAAGCGCTTAAGTAAGGTGCTTTTGCCTGAGCCATCTAAGCCGGTGATAAGTGTGCTTTTCATTCAGTTTTGTTAAAAGTGGGAAGCGGTTAAGATCACTGATTATCGCTGCGAAAAAACAACATTCTTCTATAAATCGTCAACTCTTTGCAAATGAAAACGAATTTTCTACTGATTGTTCTAGGGACCTTTCTGTTTTTGACAGCCTGCCAGCCTACCGAGCCGGCTGCGGTATCTGAAACCCCTACTAGCAAAAAAGGACTGGTCAAGATCGCCATCATGTATCCAAACGGAGAAGACCACACCTTTGATATGGAGTATTATGCCACTAAGCATATGCCAATGGTGGCCAGTTTGTTTGGAGAAGCCATGATTGGTATGGAAATCGACAAGGGCCTTGCTGGAAGAACGCCAGAAGATGATATGCCCTACCTAGCCGTGGGATATTTCTTTTTTGAGTCAATAGAGGCTTATAATCAGGCTTTTGGCCCCAATGCAGATCAGATACTAGAGGACATTCCAAATTATACCAATATCCGGCCGGTGATACAGATCAGTGAAGTAGTGAGATAGGATAATCCTTTTAAATAAACACAGAGGCACGGAGGTACAGAGTTGGTATTTGATTTTCAAATGCTCTGTTTCTCTGTGCCTCTGTGTTCGATT
>CAZHOC010000999.1:0-2985 GCA_964534295.1 uncultured Bacteroidia bacterium
AAGGCGAGCATCCCTAAGATCACACTTAATAAAATGACAAAAGCCCAAATCGCTGCCTTCCAAATCTACTCCTCGTAAGCGTTGAGATTTTAATTTCTGACCGTTTAGATCTACTCCTCGCATGATGGCGCGCTCAAAGATGGCTCCTTGCAGCTTACAAAATTTCATATCGAGGCCAACGAAGTTAGCGCCCGTACAATCGGCCTTTCTAAAATCCGTCTTCCCCAAAGAAGCATGGCTAAAGTCGCAATTTTGTAGCCTAGCCTTGCGAAAGTTACTGCCATTGAGGTCTGCATAGGCAAAAAGGCAGGCACTTAACTCAGCACCATAAAAGTCTACTCTATGTAAAATGGCATGGGACAAATCTACCTCACGAAGATTGACTCTGCGAAGATTTATTTTGCTAAGGCGAGCTTGCCTCCCTTGCTCCCCATTGGTTTGCAACCAGGTTTGATGCTCCTCTAAAATTTTGTCTAGGGTGTGATTGCCTACCTGGATAGTACGTGGATGTCGGAAGCCTATGCGCCCTTTTATCGGCGGTTGAGGATGAGCTAAGACTTCTGCCACCGGCAGACCATCCATGAGGGCATTTTCGAGATTGGCGCGCTTGAGGCGGGTTTTGCGAAGGCGTGCCTGAAAAAAGTTGGCATGTCGGAGACTGGCTCCTCTAAAGTTGCTGCCGGAAAGATCGGTATTACGCAGACTAGATTTGTCCATTTGGGCACGATAAAAACGAGCCTTCCGGGCTTTTACGCAATTCCACCGAGTCCCGCGAAGATCAGCATCATAGAACCGAGCCTGCTTAAAATTGGACTCTATAAAGGCACCATTACTCATTTCCACGCTGCGAAAGCGAGTCTTTTGCCAATTTCCATGCGAGTCATTGATATTCAGGATAGAAGCGTTCTCGAAGCGAGAGCCCGAAGCCTTAATGCCCTCCAAAACCATACGATCCATAATGGCGGCTCTAAAGTCTACTTTCTGGGCCTTTGCCCTTATCCAGACAGAGCCACTTAGGTTGGATTCTCTAAAATCGGCGCCCTTAAATTTGCTATCCTCTACCCTACTCGCCAAAAGCTGAGAACGATAAAACTTTGCCTTACGCAGATCTGATTTGATAAAGTAGATGCCTCGCAGGTCTGCTTCTGAAAAAATGGCACCTTTTAGTTGGCAGCGGATAAAGCTCACTCCGCGTAGATCTTGTTCTCTAAAGTCCGCTTTGCGGAACGTTTCCCCTTGAAATTCGGCTCTCTGCCCTTGCTTCCCCTCTGTACGCAACCAAAGTTGGTGCATACTCAGCTTACGCTGTGTCTCAGGGCTGAGGGGACGATACCGATTTTTTCTTTTGCTTAGGAAAGGAAAACGCATAGACAAAAGATACAGAAATTGGTAAGAGGTTGGAAAGTGAGGCCATAAAAAAAGGGGATACTTAGCAGCATCCCCTCTATCTGTAATCAATTCAATTTTTAGCCTTTTGAGATACGGACATTGCCGTATTTGGAGTGGATTTTCACTGTACCAGGCTTAGCTCCTCTCGAGATAGGTCCACTAGCCGGTGGTACTGTCGTGGGGGTCAGATAGGTAGTGAGTTTATCCTCTCGGGTGGTGGATTTGATCTCGGTACCAAGATCATGTCCAGTAAGGTCGCCATATTGGACCTCTGCGTCGATATTAAAGCTTGCTTCTTCGTGAAAGCCAAGGTTGAGGGCCGTGAAGTTGCCAGTGATGACAATGCCTTCAAAACCAGGAGCAACCTCTTCGATTTCGAATCCGATCGCTGCTTTGATATCTAGTTCCGCGCTTTGGTTCAAGCGACCTACGGTAACTTTGGTCGAGGTATAGCCTCCGGTGATGACATCAACTTCTTCGACTTTGATTTCCCCTAAGTTAGCTGATAGTTCTAACTCCTTGACTCTATCGATGCGCACTACGGCACCATTACTCTTGAGGAAAACGTCATTACCTTCGGTGAGGAACAACTGACCAAAAGAGATGTCAAGATTACCACCATTGAGCTTAGCGAGGTCAGCCTGACCAAACTGCAGTTTGATGCGGTTATCTTCTGAAGTCAAATCTTTGGCCACGATATTGCCGTTTTTGATATCGATCTTGACGTTCCCGGAACGGGCATCTAAATACACATCACCAAATCGGTTTTCAATATCGAGGGGAATATCCTTAGGTATGCTAATATCATAGCTTACCTCTATACCTTGCTGACGCAGTAGGGTGAAAGTTTTGCTGAGAATTTCGGTTTCTAGCACTACTCCACTGCTGGTTTTACGCTCGAGGATTTCTACCTCATCGAGGCGTTCGCGAGCTCTTTCGGGGTCAGAAGAGTGGGCGTAGATAGTTACTACGACCTTGGTATAATCTTCATTCCAAGAATTGATATCTACATCGCCATAGCGGTTAAAGATGCTCAGGGTTTGGTTCGAGTTGAGTTGAAGCGTCTTTTTGATTACGATACTCTCTTCGACAGTGCTCCCTATAGTTAGCATCGGCATGCTCCAGAGTACGAGCCAGAGCGCTACCCGCCAGGCGGAACGTTTATGACTGAATCTGTTTTCCATATTTTGCCTGCTTTGTCTTGATTTCCTCTAATATCATGAGCTGTTGGTTCAGAATCTGCATCTGAATCATCAGGTTTTGGATCATCGCATTGACGATGAGGTCCTGATCTTCAGCATGGGTCAATTCTGTTTGGAGCTCAACATAATTATCGTTGAGCATTTCCATTTGTTCGTACAGAGCTTCATCTAATACAATCCCTTGTGTCTTGAAGGATTCAATACGCGCCTTTTGGGCGGAGATCTGCTCTGAGTAGTAAGTTTCTACCTCTGTCAATTCGGCAGTGTAGAAGGCCTGAGGGTTAGTGGTAACAGCTGGTTCTTTGGGATCTGATTGCGCAATATCATTTCCCGGTAGGGATTGTAAACTCACCCACCAAAGTAGTGCCCCCGCGCTCACGAGCATCGCGATAGC
>CAZHOC010001000.1:0-2980 GCA_964534295.1 uncultured Bacteroidia bacterium
GATAACGCCCTTTAACCGTTTGTCATGCTAACAAAGCCAATCTCCACTCTTCCATTTGAAACCAGTCATGCCTTTATTGTTGGGATAGACGATTATGATAACGTCAGCCCATTAAGAACGGCCGTAAATGATGCCGAGGTCTTAGCAAAAAAGCTTGAAAAAGACCATGGATATTTAGTACATGGACCTTATCTCAATAGTACCAAGGCAGAATTAGTCAGACTTTTTACTAAGATCATCCCCGAAAAGGTCAAGGCAGGAGATAGAGTTTTTTTCTATTTCGGAGGTCATGGTATTGCCTTAGATAGTGAAATTGACCCGAATGGGTACTTTGTACCAGCGGATGCGGACCCCCAGGAGATTGACTCTTTGGTTTGTATGGATGTGCTGCACGATGTGCTTACCCAATTGCCCTGTAAACATGGATTATTGATTTTGGATTGCTGCTTTGCAGGTTCATTCCAATGGTCAACTGGATTTCGAGATATTTTTGATTTGCCTAGCGTGATTTATGAAGAGCGCTTTTATCAATATGCCAGGGATGAAGCTTGGCAGGTAATCACTTCTTCTGCCTCTGATCAGAAAGCTGCAGATATTTTGGCAAATCGTACCCTTGGATTACGAGAAGAAGGTATGGAGTTACATTCACCTTTTGCTCAAGCGCTGTTTGATGCGATTGATGGAGAAGGGGATACGATTCCCAAAAATGGAGGTGATGGCGTTATAACCGCTAGCGAGCTTTATTCTTATTTGCGAGACAGGGTAGAGGACGAAACCACCGATCATGCGAAGAGACAAAGCCCATCATTATTTTCACTTGAGCGGCATGACAAGGGACAATATATCTTTTTAGCTCCCAACCACCGCCTCAATTTGCCCCCTATCCTTAAGCGCAATCCCTTTATGGGGTTGAACTCCTTCAATGAAGAGGATGCCTCATTTTTTTACGGTCGGGATCGGGTGATTGAAGCTCTAAATAAAATTGCCACAGAAAACCAGCTCGTAGTAGTCAGCGGCGCTTCTGGTACAGGTAAGTCTTCGGTAATTAAAGCCGGTTTGATACCCAGTTTAAGAGAAGAGGGCTGGAAAATATTGCCCATCGTAAGACCCGGTATTGAACCCTTGGAAAGCTTGGAAGCGGCAATTCCACATATCGAAAACCTAATTCTGACCAAAGAGCAAAAGTCAGTCTTGTTTATTGATCAATACGAAGAATTGATCACTCAATGCCTATATGTAGAAGAAAAGGAGGCTTTTGAGCAACAGCTGCTCGATTGGATGGAACTATATCCTAATCTCAAGATAATTCTTAGTGTGAGATCAGATTTCGAACCTCAGTTTGAAGAAGGTTTGCTGCATGAAAATTGGCAGAAAGGGCATTACCTAGTGCCTGCATTTAGCCAAAAAGAGCTAAGAGAGGTCATCGTCAAGCCCACTATCCAAGAGGTATTGTTTTTTGAGCCGGACACACTGGTAGATACATTAGTTGATGCCGTCAACCAAGCGCCTGGAGCATTACCCTTATTGTCATTTACGCTAAGTGAGCTCTACCATTCTTACGTAAGTTCCGGACGTACCAACCGTAGTCTGACCCAGAGTGATTACGAAAATCTGGGTGGCGTAATCGGTGCTTTACGCAAAAAGGCCAATTCGATCTACGAAAAACTGGATGAAGCCCAGCAAAAAAGCATGCGCAAATTGATGCTAAGGTTAGTTTCTCTCAAAGGAGGTGAAGTTGCTAGTCAAAGGGTGTTAGCTAAAGAATTAGAATTTTCTGATGAGGCCGAAACTGCCCGTATTCGCCTTGTTGCCGACAGTATGGTGCGGGCCCGATTATTGTCTACCGGGATCGATAGACAGGGTCAAAAGTATTACGAACCTTCTCATGATGCTCTAGTACGTGCCTGGGCTTTGCTTTGGGAATGGATAAAAACCACTGGTGAAGGGAAATTAGATCTACGTTATCGCCTACGGACAGCAATCAAGGATTATGAAGAAGGGGAGGAGCATATCAAAAAACATCTTTGGATCAATGACCCCAGGTTAGATGTACTTTATAATGATCTTCTCCTCGATGCCAATAATTTTAATCAACAAGAAGAATACTTTATCAAGGAAAGTATGCGTTTGCGCAAGCGCAAGCAACTAGTGATGAGAGCTGGAGTTTTGGCTACCTTACTATTATTTGGCTTGATTTCATTGTATTCCATCAATAAAGCGCAAGAAGCCAAAAATAATTTGGCCGATTTGCGCGAAACTAGAGAAAAGGTAGCCGAGGACTTGATACTGGAATCTCAGATAGATATTGATGAGATACATTATGAAAGAGCTTTTGAGAAGTACCAGGATCTTGCGGGGGAATATGAAGTATTCACTGGGAGTATGAAAGAGCAATGGAAAAAAGGAATGATAGAGGTGGCTTACTTTTTTAATATGTCTGCCAATCAGCAGCATAAAAATTGGGCCTTGGATGCTGCCTTTTTGCTGGCTTCGATGGAAGGGGATCTCCTAAGCAATATACCCGATTCACTGGAAATAGACTTATATCTAAATTATCTCGATCCTACTTGGTATGCCGATCTCGAAAAGCGCTATATACCTAGTAAAGGCACTGGAGCCAACGGCAATGCCTTTGGTATCACTGTCCGCCAGTATGCGCTGCTTTGTGAAATGGATGGGAGCCTTGACATAAATGAACTTACCTGTGATATGCCCAAAGGAGATGAAAATGTACCAAAAGAACTTCTGGAAAAGAATGAGGATAAATTGTCGGTAGCAATGACTAGGACCCAGGAAGTAAGGCAATTGGCCTTGGAGGATAAGGAAACTGAAGAAGAAGACATTTCTGAAAGAAGTAAGAATAATGATCAAAGCCATTTGGAGGCATATAAAGGAAGTTGTGAGTCGCCTAGTATTGATTTTACTATGGCTCATAATCTTAGACGCTTGTAGCCAGGAATTCAATGACACTTATCACGGC
>CAZHOC010001001.1:0-2979 GCA_964534295.1 uncultured Bacteroidia bacterium
TGAAGGCATCGAGATAGTAGAGGTAGCGTTCGACGAAGTCGGCATCCAACATATGCTGCCGTAATAAGTCATCGCCAAAATCTCCCAGCAAGCGGTGCACATCAGCCCCAATAAAGGCCTTGCCCAGTTTATAAATTCCTTCTTCTGTGTAGCCATCATAGCCAATCGGTTCTAAGCGACTATTGACTGGATTGAAATAGAAGCGCTGGTTGTGCCAAACGGTCGCATGGAAGGCTTGACAGATATCGGTAATGGCGTAAAACTTAGCCAATTGTTCGATGTCAAAGACTTCGGAAGTAGGTTTGAGACCAAACTTATATTGCTGCATCAGGCTGCGCGCCATCGTAAACTGCTCGGCTAGCACTGGAGACTTAGTCGTTTTACCCTCTTGAAAGGGAAGGATAGAGGAAGCCTCGTAGCTATTGAGGGTTTCCTCGATTTCCATGGCGCCTGCTTCAAGATCCAGCCAACGCTTGCGAGCGTTCCAAACGCCGTCCTCTGAGAATTTCAAGATGGGGCCTTCGCGGCGCGCCCGATATTCTAGCAATTGCTTTTCAAAATGCTCTTCGTATGCGTAGAGTCCTTTTACTTCATCATTGAGGGTAACGTTGACGAAGTCATAGCGCGTAGTCAATAAGCCTTCCTTTTCGAGCCATTGGTGGAAAACCCATTCGTAGAGGAAGCCTCGGTTTTCTGGACGTTGGATAGAGAAAGTCATCATCCGTCGCCAGGCGTTTGGTTCTTTGACCTTGACTCTAAATGACCATTTGGAGTGAGCCAGATGATCCATCCAATCGCCTTTAAAACGAAGTTTTACGCCAAATTCGTCCTGATCTCCGATCAGTTTTCCTTTAACCCAATCATCATCGGTAGCGAAATAGATCCCTCGATTTAGCGCTTTTTGGCGACGCTCCTCAAGATGCAGCATACCTGCATCAGTAATCCGTAGATGGAGATGCGCGAGGCTGCTATCAAGGGCTAAACTTTCTGCGCTTAGACGCTCGATTTCCATGTCGTCAAAGTAGACGGGCATTTCGCCGCCGTAGACGTAAATCTTGATTGGCTTTTGGCGGTAATTGTCAGGCACTTGAAAGACAATCTCGAGCTTTTCCCACTCGTTCTCGTCCACCGCTATGGGCTGCCCCATTTGCTGATAGAATTGATATTCACCTGTATCAGCGATGCTTACCACTAAAAAACTACGAGCGAGTTTATTACCCTGCCGCCAGACAGAAGCTCGGTAGCGATCTCCAGGCTGGGCTTTCGGTAAATTATAGGTCAGACCATAGTTAGCCTCCTTGGTAGTTTTGCTAGAGTACTCCCCTGTTCTGGCCCTTTCGTCGCTTTGGCTTTTGATATTGTCAAATAGTCCGCCCTGGCCTTGAAAGACCATATTACCTTCATGCAAGACTTTTTCTTCGGCGCTACAACTGACAATACCTTCTATGGCGTCTGACTGCGTCGAACGAGGGATGTAGCTCAGGCCGATGCCAATAATGGCCAAAGCCAAGCCCCACCAAAGCCATTTGATGGCGAAAGGTAAGCGCCATTTCTGGCGAGGAGTATTAATCTGCCTTACAATCATATCACCAGTTCTGGCTGATCGACCATGGAGATGCTTACAGCAGGATCGAGGGCCACTAAGGCTTTGCGGCCCGCCTCGACATCGGCCACAGAGCTAGATTGAACGCGAAATGATAGAGAAAGGCCTTCCCCTTGGGTGTCCATGCGCTTGAGTTCCACGAAGGGGAATACGCCCAAAAGGGTATCGCTGATCTTGCCTAAATCATCCAGCTGAGTACGAATATTGAGGTACATATGCTCCTCCTTACGAAAGGCTTGGAAGCCTCCCATACGATGCATCGCAAACAAGATCGCAAGGATAAAGACAAAGGCAATGAGGGCTACGATCACCTGACCAGCACCAGCAGCCAGACCAATCGCAATACTTAAAAATAGATAAGTAAGCTCCTCTGGATCTTTGATTGCCGCGCGAAAACGCACGATAGAAAGGGCTCCCACCAAACCCAGAGAAAGGGCGATGGAAGATTTTACGATGGTGATGATAAGCAGGGTGGTGAGCCCAAGCGGTAAGAAGGTATTGGCAAAGCGCTTCCGATTAGAGATAGCGTAGCCAAAGCGAACGTAAAACCAACGTAGTACCGCACAGAGGATGGCGGCGATCACCATATTGAGGAGAAAGTCGGTCAAATCGATCGACTGCGAAAACTCCTCCAAATAGGACTCAAATATGTTCATGTTCCTAGTAAAGTCAATTTGAAACGCTAAAGTAACAAATTGGCAAACTAAGTGAACATCAAAAGCATAAAGAGCCTATATATTTTTCACTTTCTCGTCATACGGCAGGAAGTATTAAGACAATAGTATATAGTATTAAGACAACAGTATAATGTATTAAGACGCCTAGGCTTTAGGCATTGAGAGTTTCCCTACTTAATACTTTATACTCTGTACTTTATACTTAAAAAGGTAATGGCTCGCCTTCTGTCTCAGTTTTGGCTCGGAATAACTCTGTCAGTCTGGCTGTCATTGGTCCGGGTTCTCCATTACCAATTTGGCGACCATCAATCTCTACTACAGGGGTTAATTCACCCATTGTACCCGTGGTGAATACTTCATCTGCGCTGTGAAATTCTGACAAGGAGATACGTCTTTCGTGCATGACGATATCATTTTCTTTGGCGAGATCGATCACTAGGCCGCGTGTAATACCGGGTAGACATGCTTCGGGCAGAGGGGTATGAACCTCCCCTTTGCGGATCATAAAGACATTGGTGCCATTGGCTTCGGCCACAAATCCGTCGATATCGAGCATCAAAGCAGCGTCTCTACCGGCCACATTGGCCTCGATCTTGGCGAGAATATTATTGATGAGATTGTTGTGATGGATTTTAGAGTCTACCATCATCGGAGAATTTCGACGGACGCTAGCCGTGATCAGTTTTTGGCGCTGGCCCG
>CAZHOC010001002.1:0-261 GCA_964534295.1 uncultured Bacteroidia bacterium
CTTAGCGAACGCCACTACCCATCTTAAAAAGCAAGATGAAAAGGCCTTTTATGATGAGCTGGTCAGAGCGATGTATGGCTATGTAGGAGACAAACTCAATTTAAGACCGTCTGCTCTTTCACGAGAAAATATCAGCGAGGCGCTAAGAGTAGAAAAGGTGGCCGAAGAACGAGTTCAGACCTTTACCCGCATCCTAGACGATAGTGAAATGGCTCTCTTTGCCCCTATGGCAGTAGCTGGAGGTATGCAAAGTATGTACGA
>CAZHOC010001002.1:290-2978 GCA_964534295.1 uncultured Bacteroidia bacterium
AGCCGTATGAAAAAATTAAGCATCATATTGACGCTTGGACTCTTGCTGGCAAGCATAGGTTTAACAGCTCAGGTTCCACCAGCAGATCGCTTTGCAGCGGCAAACGCAGCTTATCTTAACGATCGTTATGATCAGGCGGCAGAAAGATATCAAGCCCTTATCAATGAAGGTTTTAGCTCTGCTTCGCTCCATTATAATCTGGCGAACGCTCAATACAAACTGAAGCGCATCGGCTCTGCAGTTTTACACTATGAAAAAGCCTTACGCCTCGATCCAAGTAATGCTGAAATAGAACACAATCTTAATCTGGCCAGAGCTAGTATCACGGATAATCCAGACGCAGTAAGTGATCTCGCGATTTTGGAACAAGGAGAACGCTTTTACCGCGTCCAAAGTGCTACTTTCTGGGCTATTTGCTCATTGGTCGTAATCTGGCTCAGTTATTTTGCAGGAGCCTGGTTTTTGCGTTCTCGCAGAGGCTCACAAAGACGAGTTGCCTTCTTTGGCGGTATCAGTCTGGCGGTTATTTCCGTGGCCTTATTATGGATCAGTTTACAAAAAAGAAGTACTGAAAAAGATAGCGGTCAGGCAATTGTGATGCTTTCAACTGTCTCCCTCAGAGACGCCCCTAATGGAGCGCAAGAAGTGATGATCTTGCGTGAAGGCTACCGAGTGCGTATCCTCGATCAATTGCAGGAATGGCAGCAAGTCGAAATCACCAATACAGACGGTAGCGAAAATGTGGGTTGGGTCAAAGAAGAGGCCTTAGCCAAGATCTGATACCTTTTGCTACCGTATTGGGAGCTTTTATTTTTTGGCTACGGCTGCGCCGAACGCTCATCTCCCCTAGACTGTAGCCTAAATTTGGAGGCTAAATCCTAAGCTTGTAAATGTGCTTCCATCGCAGTCTTTCGTTCTGGGGGCAGAGGCAAAGCTTTGCGATTGACCTTATCAAAGAGAACCAACACAATTCGCATCGTACAAACTAGCTCTTTGGACCGAGCATTGTACATTTCGTGAAAGAGGGTAAAGGCTTTGTTGCCCACCTCCACTAAGCTAGATTCAATGTAGAGTAGATCATTTTCAAAGACTTCTTTGAGGTATTTCACCTGTTGCTCTAAGACTACCATCCCGACCTTTTCTCGATCCTCGGCCGTGCCTAGTTTAAGTTCCATTTCAAAATTACGGCCAGCGTGTTCAAACTTATTGATGTAGTACATGACGTTCATATGGCCATTGGAGTCACTCTCCCAAGTCATAACGGCGCCTTTGTAGGTAAGGATTTTTTTCATCTAGCGAAGATCTCAATTATTGGTGGATAGATGCTAAAGCTGATTATAAATAATTTGTTCGAAGCGGGTTTGAATTTCCCAATGCTCAAAGGGATAGACTTGCAGTAGAAGTATGGCAATAATTTCCTTTTCAGGGTCTACCCAGAAAGTCGTAGCGAAAAATCCCCCCCAGCTATAGCTTCCGACAGAACGAGGCTGCTGAGGATCAAATTTGTGTTGGATTCCCAGACCTAAGCCCATGCTGCCATCCCCTAATTGATCTTCCCTCATGAGGGCGATGGTTTCAGCTTTTAGTAGTTGCTTTCCATCTAAGCTGCCTTCATTGAGCATCATCCGGCAAAAGCGGTAGTAATCATATGCCGTGCTACTGAGGTCTGCACCCCCAGACAAGTAACGCTTTGCTCCTTGTACCGGATAATGAATCAAAGGATAATCAGTGAGGGCGACTCCTGTATCTGTGTTCATGTAAACGGGGGTCAAGCGTTCCGCGCTAGCGGTAGGTAAATAAAAATAGCTGTCCTCCATTGCTAGAGGAGCGAATACTGAATCTCGAAGATAAATATCAAGACTTTGGCCAGACCAGATCTCGATCAAGCGCCCCAGAACATCTGAGTTCAAGCCGTAGGTATATCGTTCGCCAGGTTCATGCAGGAGAGGCATTTTGGCGATTTGAGCGACATTATCAGCGAGTAGGATATCGCGCTCCTCAAAGCCTTCGGTAATATGATGCTTTTCGAAAATGGCCATGAGGGAGTCATTTTGGAAGCCATAACCAATACCCGAAGAGTGGGTGAATAGTTGGCGAATCGAGATGGGTTTGCTAGCAGGATGAGCTGTAAAGCTAGAATCTTCCAATATATAGGAATCCAAAATTTGCGGGGCACGGAAATCGGGAAGGTAGCTTGCTAGAGAATCATCGAGGTCAAAAGCTCCTTTTTCGTAAAGTTGCATAGCTGCCACTGCCGTAATAGGCTTGGTCATAGAAGCCAAACGAAAGATATCATTAACCGCCTGCGGGCGAGCTGAGGCGATATCACTCTGGCCCCAAGCCTTATGTAGAAGGATTTCCTCTTTATTAGCGACTAAGGCTACCGCACCTGGTATCTCTTTTCGCCCAATAGCATTTAGCATCAAACTGTCTAGCTCTGTCAATTGCTTTTCACTCAAGGTATAAGCGTTTTGCGAAGCAGGACCACAAGCAAGCATGGAAAACAACAGACAGACAATGCACAAACGGATCATAAAGGGTGGTTTCAGGAAATCATTAAGTAGGCAAGGAGTAAGCCTGAGAGACAGTAAAATATAGAATCTTAAGACAGGAAGAAAAAAAGGCAGTAAATAACGGAAAGCTGCAATCGAAAAAAATCTATTATTATTTATTAATTTATAATATACT
>CAZHOC010001003.1:0-2977 GCA_964534295.1 uncultured Bacteroidia bacterium
CGCCACATTCTTCGCCGCCGGTAGCCATATCTAATTTTATGGTATCTACCCCTACGGATTTCGCCATAAAAACGTAAGCCGAAGTATAATTACAGCCAGCGCAGCCCGGAGGGCCGCTGTCTACGGTTTTCTGTTCGATAAACTCTAAGTGTTCAAGATTTTGTTGCTTGGAAAAGCAGTAGTAACAACAAGAGTTAGTAGAGTAATAAATCTCCACCAGATCGCCTACCTCTAATTCATAATAGGCCTGATTTTCATAGCTGATCAACCAACAGCCACTCAATAGCAGGCCACAAACTATCCAGAGATTCTGCCGTATCCTTTGTGTGATTTCCATATAAGGAAAATAGAGATACTTTTTAGCGATTCAAATCTAAGCATGAGCAAGCTACAGATACGTCCCTTCCTTCCAACAGAGCATGACTTCATGCGGGAGATGTTTTATACTTCCTTTTTCGTACCCGAAGGCCATGAGCCATTTCCCCGCGAGATCATTGATCGGCCCGATTTGGCCAAGTACACCCTCGACTGGGGATCAGCTAAGTATGATCTGGCGTTGGTCGCGGAACGGGCAAACGAACGCCTAGGCCTAGTTTGGGGGAGATGCTTTGGTGAAGCCAATAAAGGCTATGGTTTTGTGGACGAGCAGACTCCAGAGATTGGGATCGCAATTCGCGAAGACAGTCGAGGCCAAGGCATCGGAACCACTCTCATCCGCGCCATTCAACAAAAATACCTCGATATAGGCGTTCGACGACTGTCGCTCTCTACCGACAAACGCAACCCAGCTAGACGACTTTATACCCGCATGGGCTTTAACATTGTGCTTGAAGAAGAGAATGCACTGACGATGCTGTGGGAGGATTAGTGGAATGAACTTTGCGACAAACAAAGTCCTTAAGCTCATCTTTATGCTCCTCCGCAGAACCTATCTTCTGCTTGCTTTACTTGTAATCTTTTTCTCTTCTAACTATGCCCAACAAGCTTGGTATGTCGACCCAAGTGGTTCCAATAGTCAAAATGGCTCATTAGCTCAGCCTTGGCAAACGCTTGCCTACGCTGCTACTCAAATCTCTCAAGGAGACAGCATCATTTTACGTGCCGGCACCTATGCAGGAGATGTAACCATTGCCACCGATGATATTACGGTCATGTCTTATCTGGGCGAATGGGCCGTCGTCAGCGCTCCGATCAATGACAGCAATCAAGGCTGGGCCTTATGGTTTAATGCCAGCGGTGGCAAGGTCTTGAATCTCGAATTGGTAGGCGGTTATTTTTATTGTCTAAAGCTCGAAGCCGGCAATGCGGTAGTCAAGGGTTCTATTTTACATGGTTCGGGTAGAGATTGTATTAAAATCGTACCAAATGCAGACAATATTCTCATCGAGCAATGCGAGATTTATGACTCTGGTTTAAGAGACAACTCCAATGCCGAAGGCATAGATAATGTCAATGCAGATCAAATGGTCGTAAGAGGCTGCTATATTCATAACATCGCTACCAATGGGGTTTATGCCAAGGGCGGAGCTCGGAATTGCCTCATTGAAAACAATCTGATCATGGATTGCGGCGGCGGAATATTACTAGGCTACTTCACGGGTTTACAATTTTTTGACCCCATTGAAAATCCTGACTACTACGACAATATTGATGGTATCGCTCGTAATAATATAGTCGTAAGGACCAGTGGTCCCGGTATTGGGATGTTTGCGGCATTGCGCCCTACCGTGCTCAACAATACGCTGGTAGAGGTAGCCGAAAGTTCAAGAGGAGGCATCCACTTTGAGCCTATCGAAAATAACGGCCAGCTACGCTATGTGGTCGACCCCATTGTGGTCAATAATGTAGTTACGCTTTCCAGTAGCAGCTCACGTACTGTGATCGAAGATCGCAACAGCGGCATGAGTGGCAGTATCGAACTCAATTACAATCGCTACCATGATGCTGACGGCAACTTAACGATCCGATACGGAGGTGGTCAAATCAGTTGGGCGCAGTGGCAAACAAGCGTTCCCGGAGGGGATCCAAACAGCAGTATCGGTGATCCAATGCTTAATGGAAATTTTCGCCCCCAGACTGCTAGTCCACTCATTGATCAAGGACAAACTCGCCCCGATTTGGTATTAGACTATGACTATGAAACTCGCAGCGGCATGATCGATATTGGCGCAGATGAAACAGGAGGCGTATGCCCAGAATTAAGCGTTCCACCGACGGTGGGCACCATAGGAACAGGGCCAGTATGTAGCAGCAGTACCTTGTCCATTGAGGAAGAGGAAAACGGTTTTGAAGAGCATCCGGAGGCCTTTAACATTTATCCAAATCCTAGTTCTGGGACTGTATGGATCGATTTACCTAAGGTAGATGCCCAATTTAGCGCTTATGATTTAATGGGTTCGCAAATTGAGATTTCCCCCATTAAGATCGGCCCTAAGCAATTTAAGCTTACTCAACTGCCAAAGGGGATTATCCTGATACGTTGGCTTGATCCTCATAGTCAGAAGGTCTACAGCAAACGGATTTGGGTAGAGTGATTGCAGAGATGCCTGATGGGGATTGGATTTCCATGCTGTGGAACGCTTCAACTTCTTCTTATGGAGACTTAGTGTCTATCTTAAACAGTAGCACTTTTTCTTAGCAACTACTTGGAAACACCATAGCATTCGACATGAGGTTATTCATGATTTTTCTGTACTTAAGCTCGAGTTTTGTTCTCTCAGCCCAGAATTTTACCGAGCTCGTCCAATTCCCTCTAATAGATGGGGTGGAACGTGGAGATATTGCATTTGCCGATGTGGATGGGGACAATGATCTAGATCTTTTTATTAGCGGACAAAGTGGCGGCTCAAGCTTAATGCCGATGGCGCAGCTCTACCTTAACGATGGGAGCGGTAATTATGCTGAGGATACCGCTAATTCCTTTTTGGGTGTTTATGAGAGTGCAATAGCCTTTGCCGATATCGACAATGATAATGAT
>CAZHOC010001004.1:0-2976 GCA_964534295.1 uncultured Bacteroidia bacterium
TCACCTCAGTTCCACCCGCAATTTCACGATGGATCTCGACGGCTTCTCCTTCTCCTAATTCTAATTTTGTTGCTGAAGGCACACATACCCATCCAAGGTGCTCGGCTATCATGCCTGGTACTAGTCCGCCATTGTAGTCAATGGATTCTTTACCAGTAAAGATGATATCAAACTCCTTGCCATCAGCATAAGAAGCAATTTGCTTGGCAACATATGCCGGGTCATTGGGTTGAGTATTGATCATTACTGCATCGTCGGCGCCGATAGCAAGTGCTTTACGCAAGGTGGGTTGTACTTCAGGTCCGCCAACACAACAAACCGTGATTTGCACGGATTTTCCTGATTCTTTGATATCTAGAGCCTTCGAAAGACCGTACTCACAGTAAGGGTTGATGACGAAGGTAACGCCGGATTTATTCAAGCCGCTGTGGTCCTCTTCAAACTGAATCTTGGTGGTTGTATCGGGTACATGGCTGATACACACTAAAATCTTCATACTTTAGCAGGATTTCTAAATGGATGTGCAAAATTACAAACTAATTAGCATTGTTGAAAGCTATGGACAATCCACGTTTAAAGCGTTTGTTTGATTTTCTCAAAAAAGCGCCTAATGATGCCTTTACCCTCTATTCTATTGCCTATGAATACCAGCAAAAGGAGGACTGGGTTGAAGCACAAAAATATTTTGAGCAGCTAAAAAGTCTGCATCCTGATTATATCGGCCTCTATTATCACCTCGGTGCCGTACTCGAACGCCAAGCTCAAACAGAGCAGGCTATCAACATTTACAAGGAAGGCATTAGCCTGGCTCAACAAAAACGGGAAAGACATGCGCTCAGTGAACTACAGCGGGCATTAAACACCGCTATGGGCATAGATGATGATGACGATTGGTAGAGCCTGCTGCGCAGAACGCTGGTCCCTTTTCACTTATCCACCTACTTATCCACAAGCTTTGTGGATAAACTGTGCATGATTTGCCTAAGCAAATCTGTCACCTCTTTTCGCTTTTCATGGATGAGCATATGCCCGCCTTCCATGAGGTGGAGTTTTACCTGCGGCATGAGTCGTTGAAATTTTTGGCTCAAACCGACACGTAAGATTTTGTCGCTTTTTCCCCAGATCAGGTGCCAATCGATGCCTTTTTGCGCGCTGAGTTTGGGATAATCCACTTTGAGAGCACGATAAATCATCAATTGACGAGTTTTGCGTTCGCGAGCCGCGGCCGTCTCATAACTCAGCTTTACCACTCGATAAGAGAGCGGATCAATTAGTTTGAGGGTATAAACCCATTTGGCCGGTTTGAGAATCCATTGGGGGTGAGCGTCTAGCCAGCGATTGATTTTGAGGCCCCATGGACTTAGGATGACACGATGCCAAAAATTAGACTTTATTCCATCAGGGGCCATCAGGATCACACTTTCGGCTCCTCGCCGAACGCTAGATTGTAGCGATAAGGCAAACTTGCCTCCCATGCTAAAGCCAAATAGATGCAGCTTCGCTTCGGCATAGCGTTCCCCGCAGGCGGCCCAAAAAGCTTGTAAGACCTGATCACTGATCACTGCCTCCTCATCATGCCAGACCGTTTCACCATAGACCGGTAAGTCTACCACTACAATCCGCCAAGCATCAGGAATCTGCTCAAATAAAGGCAGAAAGAGATTCTTGCTTTGCTCATAGCCGTGAAAACAAATAAGGACATTGGGGCCTTCCCCGGCTTCTAATAAGGCAAAGCGCGCTTCTGCTAAATCGATATGAAAGGGATGCCACTTCATCATCAACCTAAGACTGCATCAATCGCTTTCTTGAGACCTTCGTGATCGACTTGGATACTATCAAAACCTTTGTAATGCTCGACTGCCTGTATGGCGGAAAACAAGTCTAGCTTAGATTGTGGCAATTTCAAAGCAATTTTTTGCTGCTCCAGTCCTTCTGCTAAATATTCCTGCTCAGTTTGTCCGGGCGTAGGGATGAGGATGACTTTTTGTAAACCCAATACCGCATAGTCCATGATGCTGGAGTAGCCGGGACGCGAGATAACGACCTTCGCTTTTTGGAGCGCCCACTGCAGTTCCTCTGTCTCAAGGAAACTGATCAAATGATGCTCATTGCAAATTTCGTAATTCGTCTGCTCACTTTTTCCTTGCACTAACCAGATGTTTGATTTTATGCCTTCCCACTGGGCTTTGATTTTTGCTTCCAGATAACTCCTTTGGGGCTCTGGTCCGGAAAGAATAATCAGTATTTCAGGTGCTTTTTGCGGTAGCTTTTTGTCCGCTCGGGGGCTTGGATTTTCTGTCCTTTTGAAGCGAGAAAGTGGCCCGATAAAATGAGCGTTCTCCGGAGGAGAAAAACTATGAGAAAGTATGCCAGATAGGTTAGGATTTTGGGCAAAATCAGGAATCCAAATCTGATAAAATGGTTTCAACCACCATTGATGTAGCTGATAAACCACTTTGTGGATAAGTCTGATGTTTGGGGAAGGAATGGGGGCTAATTGATGGCAAATAAAGACCGATTTTAAGCCTTTTAAATGCAATCCATAGCGGTTGTCAGAGATAATGAGCTGAAAATGATGTTGTTGCTGAAATTGAGATAATTCGGACCTTTCTTTGTGGATAACGTTGATAAGTCGGGGTATTTGTAAAATAATTCGCAATAAATGGAAGTATTTTTTCGAATACCGCACTTTATAGGGAGATAATTTGAGAAATTTTAATTTAGGATAGCGAAGTTGTAAAAGAGTAGCGCTACGACCTGCTCCAGCGAGCCAAACCTCCGCCTCGGAGGCCAATAAATGATCAATAATAGGGATGGAACGAGTGGCGTGTCCGAGCCCCCAATCTAGTGCTGCTACTAAGACTTTTGGAGGGGGCTGCTTCATGGCAGAAAATTAAGGGCTGGGCATAAAAGAACAAAACTCGGCTGAGGCCGAGTCTTGATCAATTTCAGTAGTAGTCCTTTTTTATTAGTCCC
>CAZHOC010001005.1:0-2975 GCA_964534295.1 uncultured Bacteroidia bacterium
GATTATCTCAAATATAAGCCCCAGCTATTAATTAGATAGCTGGGGCTTATATCATTGTAAGAGTGTGTAACATCAGATTTATTAAACGATCATTTAATTTAAATTTTACGATTATTATTGTGGTGTAATTCCAAACTACCATAATATAATTTGCTTGACGTGAAATCTACTTATCAACCCACTTCACAAGTTCTAATCCTTCGTCTCTTCGTTTTAGTCTTGTTCGGTATCGTTGCCTCAAGGCTACCAGCTCAAACACTCAGCGATGTATATCCTACTTTTACTACTCCCAGTGAAATCACGGTCTTTGATGAGGCAAAAACCTTCACCGTAGAGTATGTCAACAGTAGTTCATTTCCATTGACAGGGCAAAGTATAGTCATAGGATTACCCGATGGAGTAAACTATGTGAGCGGAAGTGTTACGAACCTTTCGGGGCACAATGTACAAGAGGTTAATGTCAGCAATGACGCCAGCCTAACGTTCTCCGCAGGAGACCTTCCAATAGCGGGCACTCTAACTTTTACGATCCAATATGAGGCTGACCTAGATGGTCGGACTTATATGATTAACGGTAATACTCCGCGAAACTCCTTCAGTCTAACCACTAATGAGGGGACCCTTAGTGATCAATCGCAAGCCTATAATATTTTATACGCTGCTCTAAGTATTACTAATATTAGCCCCACCACTGTTACCGTCAATCCAGGCGTAACTACAACAAGAACTATTTCAGTCATCAATGGTGGTTACGGACGCTTGAGCGATCTTTTCTTAGTAGATGATTATGGTAGTGGAATGACCCTTAGCTCCATAGATGTAGGCACCTTAAATGCAACAGCAGATACCTTATTCTTGAGTGGTAGTGATTTTAGTGGTATTGGCAATGGCGATAATTACTTCGATTCTTTTGAGTCTTTAGATATAACGGAAACGATTGTTGCGACGGGTTGTACTGATATGACGGTACAAAGTACCATTGATATTTATTGGGGAGAAGGGGCTCAGGTGCAAAATGATGATCAAAGCTACGCTTACCTAGACATTGACATTGTAAATCCCAATATAGACGTATCGACGGAAGATGAGCTGAACACTTGTTATGCTGCCGGTGAAGCTAGTCAGCAAATTATCACCTTAACTAACAATGGAGATGGTATCGCTGAAGATGTCATGCTAGAAATCTACAAATCAAGTGGCGGTAGCTATGATCAAGACCTCTTTTCAAGAATCGACGAGAATAGCATAACTTACCAAATCGGCACCAATGGTACTCCAATTTCTATTACACCAAGCAGTAGCCTTAGCACCCGCAACGATGGGGCCTACAGCTGTTTAGGCTCAAATCCAATTGGCAGTGTGAGCTTAGATTTACCCGATCTGCCAGCAGGCAGTAATTATGTCATTAAGTTTGATATGTATCACTGTTGTGTGGATCCATGTGCCAGTCAAGGTGTAGCAGGCTGGAGATACTCTTTAGATTACGATAATACATGTGATAACAATCCTCAAAGCAATAGCGGTACTCCCCAGGGCACTATGAGTGCTGGGATGAGTGTTTTTTCCGAAACGCCCGCTGATATGTTTGACGGTCTTAAAGAGGACTTTACCTATACCCTTACCTCTCATAACAACAGCTACCCTTTAGGCGATGGCGCCTATTATAAAGTAAAATTTGCCATTCCTGTAGGCTTGGCATGGAGCGGAAATCCCGCAGATCTCGTTTGGCAATCTGGGGTCAATGAATGGACCAAACTATCCCTTGACTATAATAGTAGCAGCAAGCTTTTAGAAGCAACTTTCTTGCTCGACGCTCCTTTTACCCTAGATCAGTCAGAAATCATTTTGTCGCTTAGTGGGGATTGTAATGAAGTAGGCGCCACTAGTGGAACGATCAACTTGGAGCTAGATGTTGATTTCGTTGCAGATACTAGCTGTATCAGCAGCTGTGTAATGCCAATCCTTTGTGATGAAATCATTAGCACTACCCTACATTGTCCAGGGCCTTGTGCAGAAGGCATGGCCTTCAATTATTTCTCAACCGCTAGGACCAACTACGGTTCTCCAGATAATGATCAAAATGGCTTACCAGATGCATCTGGAAGCTTAGATATGAATAATATTCGTCCCAACCGTGTCATGGTCGGAGATAGCTTTCGCACCACTTTTTATGGGGTAGTAAACACTTCAGTCAACAATCCAAGCTGGTCATATGGCTATGCCAAAAGTGATGTTGAAAATGGCAGCTATTTAAGTTCTATAGGGGCCAGTATTAAAGTATATGACGCTTCAACCGCTACTTATCTCAGCTGTAATAATGTAGCTATCACCAACAGCCTCAATGGCCAGGATCAGACATTTGAGTATGACTTTAGTGTTGCGACCCTAGCCTCTTCCTGTGCTTCTTTCAGCGGTTTTAGCTTTGCTGATGGAGATTCGGTTTGGTTATATGCTGACTACGCAGTAACGACCAATCCAGGCGGCATGGTAAGAGAAAACACCATAGAAAATGAATTCTATTTAAGTGATGTTGCTAACCCAAGCAACAGTAGCAACAAATACCAATGTGGTTCATTTGATGGCCGCTATACCTTGATTGGCTATTTCTATGCCGTTTCGGCGGAAGATTATGTTACCATCAATGATTGCGAAAAAACAATCTCACAAAACTATTTCATGAGCATAGGCGACTGCTGCGATAACTATGCAGGAGGAGATCTTTTCCCATATGAATACCGCAATTGGAGTAGCATGGAACGTGCTAAAGTGATTATTCCAGATCACTATGAGGTCTTGGAAATTACTTTTGAGCAAAGACGTACCCGCTTTGTTAATGGTACTACCACCGAAACGGTTACTATCCCGGCTCCGGACTTTACGTGGAATGATACCATGTACTTTGACCTCAGTCAGTACTATACCACTGAGGGCGGCACCATCAACCCAAGCGATGATGGCTACCAAGGTAAATTGAG
>CAZHOC010001006.1:0-2715 GCA_964534295.1 uncultured Bacteroidia bacterium
GTCGTAATCACAAACGCTTCTCCAGCGTGTGGCGAGCGGACATTCAAAACATTACCGCGCGAAATAATATTCGGGAAATCACCTATGACCCTCTCACTGAGCAAGCTCGTACCGAGCTGCATTTCAGGCTTTTACCCGTATTGAGCTACAGAATTGAATTTTAAATAGGGGGGTTGAATCTGGGGTCTGTCTTAGAGGCAAACACTAGATATGAAAAATCTATTAATCATTTTCGGACTATGCCTGACGCTCATTGCTTGTGATCAAGCCCCTAAAAATATTATTCCAGAGCTCAATCAAAACGGTAGTCTCTGTGATCTAAAATACGGAATCGACCCGCGCCACAGCTTAGATATCAGCCTGCCCGCCAATCGTAGCACTTCCTCTCCCGTCATTATGCTCGTTCATGGCGGCGCATGGGTAGGAGGCGATAAAGGAGATATGGCTTTGTTTCGGGAAAGTTTGATGCGTAAAACTGGCATGGCAGTCGCCTCGATGAATTATCGCTTCGTAGGCCCAAGTGATGTTGGATATGAGGAAATAATGGCGGACGTTGATTTAGCCTTGGATTATATCGATAGTATGGCCAATGATTGGACAATTGCTTCTGGGCATTATGGGCTCTCAGGAGCCAGTGCAGGTGGTCATATTAGCCTTTTGTATGCCTATGCTTTTGATAACGATAATCGTATTAAGGCAGTTAGCTCACTAGCGGGTCCGACTGATTTGAGTGATAGTCTATTTATTGAGTATGCCACGAATCACAATCTTGATTATGTTTTTAGCGAGCTGATCGATGCTGATTACACCCAAAACGAGGCCCTCTTGGCCGCTGCTAGTCCTATTACTCACCTCACTAATCTGCCTACTCAACTACAACATGGGGAAGAGGATGATTTGGTTCCTTTTGAACAGTCCCAATCTTTAGCAGATGCCCTTAATGCGCAAGCTTATACAGTGGAATTAATCGCTTATCCCAATACTGGCCATAATATCCTGGGGCAGTTAGGGGGCAATACGGGTGCCATTATCAATAGCCTAAGCGATTGGTTTAGCACTCACCTTTAAAGAAATCGAAATGTAGAAGTGGGGTACAGGACTACAAAAGCCTGTACCCTTTTCTATTTCTTTCGCCAACGTTGTAAGAAGCCTGTCCAGCGAATTTTTGAACTGATTTCGCTAGGCGCACTTTCGTTATGCTGTCGATCCACTGCCGTAACGATATAGTGGTATCGCTTCAAAAAGCGTGTTTCTTTGTCTACAAATACCCGCTGATCGCCTCCTTGTACTTTGTAAATATAGTTGGCATTGATAGTAGGCAGCTCTTTGCCTTCGCTGCGATAAATGACGTAATAAGCTACCGAGTCGCCATATAGGGATTTTTGCCAGCTGAGCTGAACGCCTTTCTTCAAGATGCGAATCTCTTGTTCACTTGGCGCCACTGGTGGTATGGGATCTCCTTTTTGAACAGTCGGAATCAGGGCGGGAGTTCGGTAGTAATAGTTTTGCAAGGAGTCGGCAAAACCTAAGGGGTTTTCGTCAAACCAGCGGGCACTAAAAAAGATGCTACCATCTACCGCATCATTTTCTCTCAGATGACGGATTTGTCGAGGAATCTGAGTTGGGTCGTCCCAATTCTTATCCGCGTTATTGGCAATTTTGTAAGGCCCATGGCCGATGTAAAGGCGCTTGCCATAGCAATTGGCCGACCACCACTCCACAATCGCATCAAATGCCGCTGGTGGATAACCGATACTCCAATACGCTTGTGGCGCCACATAATCAATCCAACCATTGCGCAGCCACAATCTGATGTCTGCATATAGATCATCATAACTGGTCTGGCCAGCACGAGTATCTGAACCTTCAGGATCATCTGCGATATTGCGCCAAACCCCAAAAGGACTGATACCAAACTGTACCTCTGGATTGACATAGCGTAAACTATCACTCAGCCGTTGAATGAAGGTATTGACATTGTACCTCCGCCAATTATCAACATCAGGAAAACCCGCCCCATAATAGGCAAAGCTAGTGGTGTCAGGAAAGGGAGTATCCGCAATCCGATAAGGATAAAAATAATCGTCAAAATGCACCGCATCGATAGGGTAGTGCTTAACCACATCCAATACGACCCCAAGTACATACTCCTGGGCATCGGGAATGCCTGGATCTATATAGAGGTTGCGACCGTATTGTACCGTCCATTCTGGGTGGGTCTGGCTGATGTGGTTTTCTGCTCGGACTTTGCCTTCCTGCCAATCAAGATCAGCGCGATAAGGGTTAAACCAGGCGTGAAACTCCATGCCTCGGCTGTGAGCCTCGGCAATCATCATATCCAATGGATCATAATAAGGATCTGGAGCTCGTCCTTGTTCTCCGGTCAGCCACTCTGACCAAGGCTCATAGGCAGAAGGATATAAAGCATCACCGCTCGGTCGAATTTGCACAATTACTGCATTTATGCCGACCGCCTGTAAACGATCCAATAAATCTGTAAATTCGCCTGCTTGAACGTCAGCATAGAGCTTAGCTTGACTCGGCCAGTCGATATTTTTGACCGTTGCTATCCAGGCCCCTCTAAATTCTCTTTTGGGAGACTGAGCGTTCATCGAAGATGTGATACCCCATAAAGCCCAAAGGAAAATGACCAATCGAGGAGGGAATGAGCGTGCGAGTTTGTATTGCTTTATGTCCATATACATCAAAAATAGT
>CAZHOC010001006.1:2732-2975 GCA_964534295.1 uncultured Bacteroidia bacterium
AGTAGGTTCCCGCTAATGAGTCCTAAAGTAAGCCTTTTTCTCTTGCTCTTTTTGCCGTCAGTATCACTTTTCGCTCAGGAAATCTGCAACAATGGGATAGATGACGATGGGGATAGCCTGGTAGACCTCAATGATCCAGATTGTGAATGCAATGGCGTGATCCCTTTAGCGCCTTCCATGATCCCCAATCCTTCCTTTGAAGATATGCCCCGACATAGTAAGGCCCCAAGAGGATGGCATAAT
>CAZHOC010001007.1:0-1568 GCA_964534295.1 uncultured Bacteroidia bacterium
AGCTAGAAGAAATAACGATGGTGGGCTTTTCTTTTGGAGGGCTGGTCATCTTAAAAACTTTGCTGGTCCAGCCTAAGCCTATCAAACAAGCCTTTTTGGCGGCCCCTGCCTTTATTGTCAATGGGAATCCCTTGAAGTCTTTGCTTAACATATTTTTGCCTATGAGGCGATATATGAAAAACGCCAATCCCAAGCACCTTGAAAAGTTTCTTTCTGCTTTGTTTTCGGAAAGAGATCCCTTTGCCTTACGTTTCTTGGACAAGGTGTTTTTGCACTTCAAGATGGACTTCTCCCCAGTGCCGACGATTCGTAAATCAGAAGCTCAGCAAATTCAGACACCGATCTATCTCTTTACCGCTGAGAAGGATATCATTTTTCCAGGAAAATCTATGCAAAAACGAGCGGCAAAGCTCTTTCCAAACCTTCAACACAATGAACTCTTGAGTGGCTCTAATCACGTGCTCAGTCGAGCTCATAATGATTATCTCCAGCATCTTATCATCGAAAGTCGTACGGTAATGGAAACCGAAGCCCAATAAGTTCTGATTTGCAAAACAGAACGATTGGGGCTGCTGCTAGCCCCAATTTTGGTGCATGAAAACAATCACAAATACTTCCATCCGTAATGCCAGTCTTAGTGCTGGCTTGGCCATCTTTATTATGGCAGTTGCTGCCGCATTTTCCTTTGGCTATGTCAACGGTGAACTAATTATCCCTAGCGATGCTCAGGCGACTTTCGAAAACCTATCAAATTCCTTAGGTCTATTTGCTGCCGGTCTTTTGGGCTGGCTGATCATTCTGATGGCTGATGTTATCGCCTCTTGGGGCCTATATGTCAGTTTCAAAACTGTCAATCCTAGTCTCTCCTTATTGATGGGCAGCTTGAGGTTAATTTATACCTCTCTCTTAGGCACGGCTTTATTAAACTATGTTTGGGTGCTTGCTCTAGTAAGTGGGGAGGCCTATCTGGAAGCGATACCCAACGAGCAAATTGCCGCTCAGACGATGTTCTTCCTTGATGGCTTTGAAAGCATGTGGTCTTTGGGACTAATCGTTTTTGGTGGACATTTAATTAGCCTCGGCTATTTGCTACTCCAATCTTTAGTGCCGAGGCTTTGGAGCATCCTTATCCTCATCTCGGGAGCCGCCTATGTCATGATTCACCTTGGCGATTTAGTTGTCCCCAACTTTGAGCAATACAAATCTATCATCGAAATGATTTTTATGCTGCCAATGGTAGTGGGGGAACTAGGTTTTGGAATATGGTTGGTCGTAAAAGCATGGAAAAATAGTCTTCCCTTCGGGGAACGCTAGTCCTAAGGTTTTTCATACGGCCAATACTTTTTTACTCCCAGTCCAAAGAAGTGCCGCATAGTGTGGACTACATCGGCATAAACTAGGGTTTCTCGACCTAGACCTAGGTAAAGGGAGTATTGGGGAGATAAAGTGATTCCATTCTTAAGGGCTATTTCATAGCTGCAATTTGCCCGAAAGCCCATCTGAAATGGAGGGCTCAGCTTGTCATATTTACTGTTGATATTGGTACTTGTCGAAGGACCATATAGGAG
>CAZHOC010001007.1:1588-2974 GCA_964534295.1 uncultured Bacteroidia bacterium
CTTGAAAATCCTCTTTGATCAGGGCCACTCCCTCAATACCGAAACTCAGGCAAAGTTGATCGCCTATGCGTGGGTTGAAAGGATAAACTCCGACGGCTACCACAGATTTTCGCAAGTCTACATTTATGCCTGAAGAGCCACCTAAGCCGCCTCTGCCAATACTAATATTACCCGCATAGTTTTCATAAGCGAAACTGAGCCGAAAAGGTAGTTGGAATCCTTCAATTTCCATCTTCCCGATGCCCACTTGCAATCGATATCCCAAACCTGGGGTATAATTAGTACGGGTATGCGGGTCATTTCCCTGGAAATCGTAAAAGAAATTGACACTCGGGCCCGCGGTAAATTCATATTCCTGAGCCGAAAGCGTACTAATGCCGATCAGCAGCCATAGCAAACATTGTGCTTTCATAAGATTGTGTAGGTTTTGTGCTAGACCTAAGATCGGAAGCTAGGCTCAATAATCCGAATAGTCCGTTGGATAGAGCAGCATGATGTCTGCATGGGAGACAGTATTCTGATATTTTTCCATCGCCTTGAGGGTTTCCCAGCGGGGAGATTCGACAAAGGATTTCCAATGCGCATCGCGACTCTCCATATTGCTAAAAGTAGTCATATACATCAGATTGGGCATTTTGTTGCCCGCTAATACCTCTGCATAAAAGACTGCATTGAAGTCCAAATCAGCAAACAAAGCGATTTCACCACCGGCATTAAACATATCTACTTTGCGACGATATAGATCTTCGGTAGCGGATTCATAAGAACGAAGTTCATAAATCCTTTTGGCTCTGGGCCCTTCCACTTTTGTAGGGCTCATTTGGGCCATATCCTCAAAAGCATAGAGTAGATTGGATTCGATGCGCTCGAAGGGGGCTTGGTCATGGGCAGCCTCAAGATAAGCAGCGCCTGCGCTTTGGTGAGTCGCATCTGCCAGTAATTTGCTATCTAGTGATTGGTAATCAGCCATGGATGCAAAGGGTATCAAAAGATAGGTTTTGCGAACGCTATCCTCTTCGCTGAGACGATTTTTGAAAACTCCCACCGGACCCATATTTAACTTTTTGAGGGCTGGTAAAAAGGCATCCTTGAGATATTGATCCGTACTTGCTTGCTGGGCTTCAGTGGCGAAAGTATAAGTTTTTAGTTGATAGTATTCTCGGCTAGCGGCAGCAGGAGATTGGGCTTCACCGGCCATAGGTTCACCACAAGCGCTGATGATGAGTAGTAGGACGAGATAGGAAAAATTACGGAGAGCTTTCATTTGTCTATTTTAGATTGGATCAGGATAGCTTAATATACAGAGCTTTTGCATATAGGCAGCTTTTTTTGTGTGGGACCATTTCATGGGAACCCTTGGATGGACTGAGGTTCAGATAATTGATA
>CAZHOC010001008.1:0-2971 GCA_964534295.1 uncultured Bacteroidia bacterium
ACCTGCATAGATGTCACCGTTGTAATCCTTATTCTCATCCTTATAATCCTGATAAAATAGGTATGCTTGACGAGCCACCAATGCCCTCAATTGAGCTTGATCATCGTCTTCGGGAAGGATATTACTTGCCTTGATTGCCATGGACTGGGCCAGTGCCTGGTAACGTTGTTGCTTTGCAACTACCGTAGCAGAATCTGCTCTTTCCTTAGCAATATTAGCGAGTCGTTGCTGCTCCTGAGCGTCATCTCTCGCTTTTTCAGCTGCTGCTCTTTCTTGGTCTGCCTGCGCAGTAGCTTCGTTCGCCTCTTGCTCCCTTTGTTGGGCTAAGGCAAGGTTTTGCTTAGCTTGCTCTGTGGCTTCCTCTGCCGCCTGTCTTTGCTCATCCGCTCTTTCCTTTTCCCTCTGTGCTTCTGCAGCTCTTTCTGTAGCAAGTTTCGATTGAACTTCAGCTTTATCGGCGTTTTCTTGTGCTATCTTCTGCTGCTCAGCTGCCTCGATAGCCGCTTTTTCAGCATCACTCGCCTTAATAAAGGCGAAGATTACTAGTGTCAGCGTAACTAATGTCGCGATCGCACAAACAATCGCTGTGATCCTCGCTGTTCTTACCTGACGTTTCTGAAGTATTTCTTTGTTTCTCTGCTCGGTGAGATAGGCCTTTTCCGAAGTTTCGAGAAACACCATGGTCCGCTCAAATGCCGGATTGTAGCGCTGACCCCAGACGAGGGTTGGTCTATTCTCTTCCCTCCAGTTCAATGCTAATTGAAGGTCAGGCATCTGCCAAAGACCTGCTCTACCTTCCTGGTACCTTTCCGCTGCCTCTGAGAGCTTGAGATACATCTCTGCGGCTTTCGATTCTTCGTCCAGCCATCTTTTCAAACGTACCCAAATCCGCATTAAACTTTCGTGCGAGATATCTACTACCGTCTCGGACTCAAGTCTAACTCCAAAAGGAGGCATCAACAGCGACCTTCCGGGCTCTCTAAAGCGCTCTACTACTCTGGAAACTTCGTCTTCATTCACCCCAGCAATTGCAGACACGGTAGATAGCTTTGTGGGTCGTCTAATTCCCTGATTTTCAGAGCCTCGTTCAGTCAATGCTTTAAACATAACCTCACAAATCTCTTTTTCTCTTTTGCTAAGTGAGTCAAACGCTTCGTTGGCATGCTGAGATAGTGCTTCTCGCAGGGTACCAATTGCGTTGTAGTGTCTTAGATCTATTGCCTCCCCGACCTTTCTATTGTCGGTCCAATAGGACCAGGTACGCATCAAGGCATGCTGAAGGATAGGAAGTTGATCGGGGTTGTCACCGACATCATTAAGGAGCTGTTGCGTCAAACGTGGTGCAATCTTTCCTCCTCCTACTGCCACCGGACCTTCTATGGCCGTTCTTTTTTGGTCCCTGGTCATCTGTGGGATCAAATAGTGGGAGTCGTTGATCATTTGCGTTAGATCAGGAAACTGCGCACATTCACCAATGAAGTCAGATCGCATGGTGAGGGCAATGTAGATTGGTTCGTCAAATTGATGTATGGCTTCCAGCAGCAGATTCACGAATGCACTTGACTCATCCAGGTCTGAAGTTGCAGATTCCAGCTTTCGATATCTAAAAAGTTCTTCAAACTGATCGACTAAGATCAATATGTTTTCATGATCTTCTGTTTTCAGCTGGCGTACTACTTCTACCAATCCCAACGAACTACTTCTCAGTACCGTGCTGATAATTGTCTTTCGAATTAACTTATCTTCATCGCCGAGGTTAGCATACTCTTTGTCTTTGAGAAGTAACGCTTCTGCAAGATTATCAATGGGCCCACCACCGGGTCTGGTCACCACAATCCTCCAGTTAGACCCTGCCTGAGTCATAAATCCTCCGTACAGGGTAGGAATCAGTCCGCAATACATTAAGGATGACTTACCACTACCTGAGGCTCCAAGTATTGCTACAAATTTGTTATCTGAAAGTTTAACAAGTACTTCATCACTTTGGCCTTCACGCCCAAAGAAAAGGTGACTTTCCTCGATTCCAAAAGGTCTTAATCCCGGAAAAGGGTTGATAAGTTGGGTAATATCAACGATATCTTGGGCTTCTTGCCCTTGAATATCAATTTCTTTTTCGCTCATCAGCTTTTAATCTTAGTTAGGAAGGGTGCTAAATGGTCTGGGGTAAAAGATCCTCCGTTGTTGCCAAGGACTAGCGCATTGTTCTTTTTGTAGTGCTCCATGTCAACTTCTTTTTTCCCGTCGAAATAAACCGCCTTTGCCACCATGGGCTTTTCACGGCCAAAACCAGGTGCTTTAAGCAAATCCTGTAATTTCGTCTTTATCCAGTCTTCGGTGGCTCCACCAAAGTATATGATCGATGCGTCGCATCTTCTTAAGTTTTCCTGATGTATATACCTAAGATCTACAAGATCTCCTTCATAACTAGGTGAGACAACATTAAAACCTTTCTTTTTCAGATACTCCTGTAACTCATTTATCTGCTTGATATCTCGCTTGTCAGCTATCAAGTAAATCATCTTACTATGATCCGAGGCCTTTTTGTTGTCCAGGCCTTTAATATTTCGTTTGGTCTTGAAACGACCTCCCGTCACCAACTCTTCCCTTATTATTGTTTTTAACTCCTGCAGTTGAATTTGAAGTACTTCGGCCTCTTCCAGAGATGCAGCATCACTTTTTAGATCTTCGATAAAAATCTTCTGTCGCTCCGTCACATTTTTCAAATCAGGAGAAACCCAAATTAAGCGACTAAACGGCTGCTTTTTCTCTTCTTTCAGCTCCTTGTTTTTCTCCGCCATTTGATAGGTATGATCGGAAGCCACTCTATTTTGAATATCAACTACAGATAGCTCAGACCCACGAGGTTTATACCCGTAATCTTCCCCAACCATATGTATTGAGAGCCGGCACCTGTCCAAATCTTCTCTTACCATTCGATCCTATGACTTTGCCTCTTTAGTTAAGGATTGAT
>CAZHOC010001009.1:0-2969 GCA_964534295.1 uncultured Bacteroidia bacterium
CTGACAATTTCTTCGCCCTCTTTTTTGAGCGGAGAGGGATAAGCGTTCTCTGGAAGATAATCCCAAGCGTTGAGAGTCTCTTTGCCGCCGACGCTGGTACCCCAAAGTCCTTTGTTGATGGAGTATTGAGCTTTTTCCCAGCTGTATTCGACGCCTTTTTCTTTGAGATATTCGATCTCCGCTTCGCGTGAGAGTTGGAGTTCACGAATCGGAGTGATGATTTTGAGTTCGGGGGCCAGTACCTGGAACACTAAGTCGAAGCGTACCTGATCATTGCCTGCTCCGGTAGAGCCGTGGGCGACATATTCCGCGCCGATGGAGCGAGCATACTTGGCAATCGCTAGCGCCTGAAACATGCGTTCGGCGGAGACGGAAAGCGGATAAGTGTGATTGCGGAGGATATTGCCAAAAACGAGGAAACGCACGCAGCGCTCATAATATTCCTCGACCTGGTCGAGGGTAGTATGATTGACTACACCGAGTTCATAGGCCCGCGCTTCGATAGACTTGAGCTCTTCAGCATCAAAGCCACCGGTATTGACGATAGCCGAATGCACGTCGAGGCCTTTGTCCTCGCTGAGATATTTGACACAAAATGAAGTATCGAGACCGCCACTAAAGGCTAAAACTACTTTTGGATTAGACATAGATATTTTTGAGGGGTTGAAGGGTTGATTTTTTGAATGCGCTATACTTGAGGTTTGGGGCTATAGAGTTTGAAAACCCGTTCCTTGATCCGTTGGAGCAAAGGATTGGCTTTACGTTTGCGCAGATGCTCTTTGTATTGATGCCAGCGAGATTCTAACTCTACTGATTTTTCTTTGAGGGGGTCTTCCTTCGGGGGAACGCTATGTTTGTTGGGATCATGAAGCATGCCTGTACAGAGGCAAAGCTTACGCTCATTGCGCGAAAGCACATCATAGTTGGGGCAACTTTGGCATCCCTTCCAAAAGGCATCATCAGTCGTCAATTCAGAAAAAGTAACAGGTTTATAACCCAGTTCTGAATTGATTTTCATCACGGCAAGGCTAGTGGTAATCCCAAAAAGTTTGGCTTCGGGATACTTTTGGCGCGAGAGTTCAAAAGCCTTGGCTTTGATCTTTTTGGCTAAGCCATGCTTGCGATAATCGGGAGCTACGATCAGTCCAGAATTCGCGACATAGCGATGGTGATCCCAGGTTTCGATATAGCAAAATCCCGCCAGATTCCCCTCCTGCAGAGCGATGATGGCTTTGCCTTCTTCCATTTTGCCTTGAATGTAGGCAGGTTGGCGTTTGGCGATGCCCGTACCGCGTGCTTTGGCGGCTTCTTCGATGACTTGGCAGATTGTCTCTGCGTAAGAGTAATGCTGTTTACCAGCTACGAGTACATCAAATTTCATGACAATGGGAGAAGAAGTTGAACTGTTACAATAAAAAAAAACGCAGGTTCGCCAAAGGGACCTGAGATAGGGAAATCAATGATTTACAGGAATGACGATAGGAGGCCGGGAAGGATTATTTCCTTCGGTTCCTTATACGCCTGATGCCAGCCACTTCCGGCAGGAAGCTCGCGGGGGTAAGCAATGTGATATTTGCTGGCAAATGATTCATGATGGGCGTAAAGATACGAATCTCTTTCAATTTGCAAACGGAAAAATGTAAAGTGAGGTTTCAGCCCAAGCTGGCTTTGAATTCAGAAGGTGTCTGCCCGGTAAATTTTTTGAAAGCACGATTAAAGGAGGCTTTGCTTTTAAAGCCTGCTTCCATGCCGAGGCCGAGCAAGGTCATTTTCTTTGCCTTGGGTTCAGTGAGGAGGGATTTCACGGCTTCGACCCGATACTGATTGATGAAATCAAAGAAGTTTTGTTGGCGCAGCGAATTGATAATTTGAGAGAGATGGTTGGGCGGGAGATCGAGCGCTTCGGCTAATTTAAAAAGCGTGAGATCTTGGTCGAGATAAGGGCGCTCGCGCTGCATATATTGCAGGAGTCGCTCCAGTTGGGTCTCTGCTTCGGACGCTTGCAAACCACTGTTGCGGTACTTCGGTTGAGGCTCCTGCGGATCGAGATGATCGTTCGGCGAAGCCGTAGCCATAACCTCCCGAAATGGATATGCAGGGCTAAATACCATCGTCTGTCGAAAGCCGTAAATCCCCATCACAAAGACCACTAGGCTGACAGAGATATTGGAGTACAAGCCGCCGTGCAAAGGGATGTTGAGGCCGCCAAAGAAGAAGAGCGATAGACTCACCGCTGCAATCGCCCAAACCCCTAAAAAACTCAGGCATAAAAAGTACATCCAGCGTAATTGGAGCCGTTCGGTAGTGGAGAAAAATTGCTTTAGATTTTTTTGATAGCGGGCGAGGTTTTGAAAGATGAGCAGCAAATAGAGGAAAACGCAGAGCAGCTTGAGAAACAATAGGCTGTGTCGGATCAAATCCGTGACTAAAACGCCATTGGCTACGTGAATTTCCAGCAGAGCCAAGACGACTAAGAAAGGCAGTCCATGTCCCCAATAAAGCGGCCCAAAGCGAAAGTTGACCTCAGTATAGGAAAGCACATACCACCATAAGAGCGGCCCATAAATAAATACTGAGGCATCGCTCAACTCAAGCAAAAATTGATAGCCACTCAACTCTTTCGCTACCACAAACATGGTGGCAAAATTGATCATGAGGAGCCCAAAGAAGCCTACTAATAAATAATCGCCCAGACTTTTGTCCTTCTTGCTCAGGAGCAAAAGCACAAAAAATAGCGAAAACACTAAGCTAGCGATATGTAGATAAGCGAGATCCATCAACTCAAATTGAATTGCGCTAGCAAAATACCAAAGCTTGGCAAGTAATCCGTTTCAGCTTTCAGGGAAGGGGGCTCAACTTACAGGGAGCCGCGCAAAAAGGGGATTTGAGACCCTATTTGGAGCAAAAATAATTGCTTTATGAGTGTGCCGCTTATCAAAACCCAAGGCTTGGGCAAGACCTATCCACCG
>CAZHOC010001010.1:0-2957 GCA_964534295.1 uncultured Bacteroidia bacterium
CGTGCGCATCAATGCGTGCAAACAAAATCTGAGAAAAAGTATGTTTAGCTCTTTAGGCAATAAGTGTCAAAAATTGCTGCTGGCCTTTTTCGCTCAAAAAAAGAAGATGTCATATTACCCTGAGTTTTATGAAGACCTTGCCAAGAAACATGGTTTCGAAACCGTAGATGAGTACCTCAATGAGATAGACCAATGTCTCAATAAGCTTTCAGACAACTTGATTAATTAGAGATTTGCCTACGAATATGCCAGATACTAACGCTCATATTGAACAATTCGAAGCTTATCTCAACGGTAGAATGGAAGCTCAGCAACGGCTTGCTTTTGAAGAAAGATTGCAAGCAGAGGCTGATTTCAAACAAAGCTTTGAACAGTACCAACGATTTTCCTATTTGGTGGATGCGACCCTCACAGACCAAGATATAAGCGTTCGCGAGGAGCGGCTCAATAACATACAATCAGAAATAGAAGCAGCGCTGCAACCCGAGGAATCATTCTCCTCTATCAACTGGAAGATTTTGCTGCCGAGCTTAGCCGCTATAGTGATTTTGTTGATTGTCTTTTGGAAGCCCTGGGAGGCAAATGAAAAGTGTGAACCGCAGCGCTTTTATACAGATTATGCCTCTGAGATCGCAGACTTTCACTTTCGGGCCTCGATGAGTGCGGGACAAAGCGATATCAATCAACCCAAATTAGCCGCTGCCGAAGCTTACACTGCCCAGGACTATCCAAAAGCACTTGGGTTAATCAGTACCATCGATTCTCTAGATAGTGAGATCTACCTACTTCAAGCTCAATGCTATCTCCAATTAGACCAGTTTGCGGACTGTCTGCAGAGTCTTGAGCAGATTGCCATCGATAGCGAGTTTTATGAAAAAGCGGTTTGGATTAAGGCTTTAGCTGCCCTTCATCAAGAAGATATGCCACTGCTTCGCAGAACGCTTGATCAAATCGTTGAGGAACAAAATCCCAATCAAAGCAAAGCTCAGAAGCTAGAAGCAGAACTAGACTGTCTGCCTGCGAGCGCTAATCCATAGACCCAATCCCACTAAGGCTAAGAAAAACAAAGAAGCGTAGATAATCTTCGAATAAGTAAAGCCAGGTTTGAGTTCAGTTTTGATGATCTGATCGCCTCCAATCAACTTAAAATTACTCCAACTGCTAGGGTCTGGAAAATCATTCTTGATGTAATCCAATTTGGCCAGGCGAAGCGCTTCGTCTAGGGGAATTCCCTCTTCGAGATATTGCAAAAAATCTCCCATAATCGCACTGGAAGCCGTCATTTCAGCGTCCCAGAGACTGTTTACAATATTGGGACAACCCGCTTGCACAAAGGCGCGACTCAGACTCATTTTCCCTTCGCCAAGCCTTATCTTACCCCGACCACTTTGACAGGCGGTCAAAAGCAGCAGATTGATTTGATATTGCTGCTGATAGATATCTTGAAATAATAACAAAGCTTGCTTTTCGCTTGAATCGGAAGGTCTACTAAAGGCAAGCCAGGAAAGATGCTCTAGTTGATCATTTGCTTCCCCGTGCATCGCCAACTGCAGGATATTGGCTTTATGGGCGTATTGCTCAAACTGCGCTAAGGTGGCATCTTCCGCCAAAAAAGCTTTGCCTTGCATAAGGCCAGATATTTCCTCTACCAATGACTTTGTCTGCGGCAAGGGCCCAAGCCTGAGGGTATCTTCTCCTAGTATACGAGTTTCTTGATTGGCATAGGCCGGGGCAAAGCCGACATAATCTAGCTCACTAGGGTACCGGATATTAGAGAGGGCCAGTAGGGTATTAATTGAGTAAGAATAACGGACACGAAATTGGTCCAAAACATAAGGCAAGGCCCGCATCTGAGGAGGGAAGCGTCTGGCTGGCTGATATGGCTCAATATCCTCTGTCAATAATGTCTCAAAAGGTAAATCCGCTAATAAGCCATCTGTAAGTATGACGAGTTGCTGGGGAGCTTGCTTCGCAAAACGCTCATCCGCCAAAATATCCCCTAATAAAACCTTATACCATTCTCTAGCAGTAGAGGCAAAACGATCATAATACTGCTTTGAGCTTAGTCCTTGATGTTGGCTTTTGGGGGTAGCGACAAATTGGACGTAGTCTTGAACTTGGGCGTTAAAATCTGAGGCTAGCGAAAGCTCCCGCATTTCTTGCCAATCTTTGTGATAGCAAAGGCGATAGAGATAGTTTTCACCTACAAAAAAGCTAATGATCAAGGCATCTCGCTCCCTGAGGTAATCCTCAATATCGCTCTGTTGATAATACTCCAGTGCAACCGAATCTCTATTCAAGACGCTACCCCGGTTCATGGTCTCCCAAAGCACAAAGGCCTTGTTACGTTCCATAAACAGCAGCGCATTTTCCAAATATTGGGTTTCCCCATACTCCTGATATAAGAGATAAGCGCTGCGGACCGCATTTTCATAATAGGAACGATGAATTGCGCCGGCATTGAGTTTTGAATCCGTGAAAGAGTAAAAAAGTCGTAGATTTTCCTCGACTTGAAAAGCCAATTCAAAGGCGGCGATAGCATCTAGCAAGGATTGCTTCTCTCGCTTTGCTTCAAAAGCTTGTAAGTAAGCATCCCCTTTACCAGCGAGCGCATGAATCAAATAAGGTTCTTGATTGTCAAGCTGCTCGAAGCTGGGGTTTTGCTGGGGATCAAGGGCTTCAAAATCTGTGATTCCATTGCGGAGTCCTTCTTGGAAGGCCTGTAGTGCCTTTTGGGTTTCTCCCAAGGCCAGCCACATTTGACCGAGATAGACATGAGTGCGAATACTTTCGACTCGCTCCATATCTCCATAGGCTTTTTTGATGCACAGTAGCGCTTGGGTGAGCTGGTGTTCCGCGTCGCGGAACGCTTCCATCTCTTGATAAGCCAGCCCCAGTAAATTATGAGTCTCCAGTTTGCTTTGAAATAGGCTAGCATCCTGGCCCAGCGGATCAAC
>CAZHOC010001011.1:0-2950 GCA_964534295.1 uncultured Bacteroidia bacterium
ATCAACATGATGGGCAGGCACACTTACCAAAAAGTATTGGGCCAAATCCTCGTTTTCACTTAGATCGACATTTTCAAAGGCGCGTTTGGCCTCTGCATGATACTCTTCTAGGATAGGTTCTACCTCGCCGATGAGGTCATCTGGCCCAAGCTCCAGCAATAATGTTACATCAGATTCTGAGGCCATCCAGCGGAAGCCCTGAGTTAGGCCCCAAATACCGCTACCCATAACCAAGGCCAATAGACCTGGAACAAGTAGGAGGCGCGCTCTCGATTTGTTGGACAATAAAAGTAAAGAGGCAGCTGACATCCCCACACCAAAGTCGACCAAGAGTTTGGACAACTTGTCGACTACTGAATAATCACCAAAAAGGTGATAAGCAGCAGCACCTATCATCAACAGAAAAGCAGGCAGCGGATTGAACGACTTGCCTTTGCTTCTTTTTAGTATGCCTCTTCCAAATACACCGAATGCTACAAAAGCAAGAGCAATTCCGAAGAGATGGTTCATTAAAGTTGGTTCGTGCATATTAAACCTGGTAAGTGATATATACCAAAAGGCGAACAGCCTTAGCGATTCGCCTTTCGGTGATTATTTCTTCTCAATTTTCTTAATGTCAACATTACGGCCCCACATAAAAACACTAAAGGCATTTGAATGACTTACCTCAGCGCTTACTTTAAGCCCTTCCTTCTTAAATTTTGTAGGCAAAGAATCCAACGGATTATACTTCTGTCCGTCATCTCCTTTGATGCCCCAAAATCCTCCAGAGAGGTTTATGTAGGTTACTGTACCCGAAATCTGCATATTTTTTGTTGTCTTGTACGCTTTAGTTACGATAGGGTAACCAGAGGGTTACAAGGCTTACAAGTATAAATTGCTCAAAAAATATAGAATTACAAAGTCAGAAGCGGACTACTTCCTTACCTCTCTAGCGTCGATTTTGCTAAAAATAACGCACCTTTATCCGCCAATTATGTTGGCCTTCCTTTACTTGTAGGACACAGCTCTCAAACTCAGGAGGAGACATGAAATTGATTTTGGCATCTCTTGAGAAGCCAAAGCCTTCGGTAGGAACGCCCACAAAGTTGTAATTCATCTCATTATCACCATTTTCATCATCCAGCAATGAGAAGGCATATCTGCCGGGCCCTAGTTTCAATTGACACTTTAATTCTCCGTTTTGGATGCCAGTCTTTGGAAAAGCATGAGTCGAAACAGCCTCTTTATTAAAGGTATCGGCTTGATCATAAACGCCGATTCTAATCATACCCTTTTCGGACCTGATGTTATGGACGGTGATACTAACGTTTTGTTGAGCTTCTTGGACATGGGGAGCTGCGCTCAACCCTAGGCTTAGCAGGATAGCTAGAAAAGTAGTTTTCATGTTTACTTGGAGTGTTCTATAAATAAAAGCGTTCTGCGAAGCAGAATGTTGTCATCACTCCAGCCAAAAAGAGAGAAAAATTTAGCTCTTTTTTTAAGTGCCTGATAATCAAGATAAGCGTTCCGCGTCCCGATAGTTATCGGGAGCAATAAAAAAACTCCCAGTACTAATGCATAGCACCGGGAGTAGACATATACTTAACTAATGTTGTAAAAAGCCGATTTAAAATTCGCCGCCAGAATCTCCTTGTTTTTGGTCATCATTGCGTAGTCGACTACGACGTCTGCGTTGGTTTTTGTTGTTACCAAAGCGGTAGCTAAAGTTTGCGTTGAAGGAGCGGAATGGAATGGCAAAAGAGGTCTCTTGGTAAAAGCCAGCTCCGCTGAACTCTGAGTCGAATACCATGTCTCTTTGAAATGGCTGGACGACATTGATACCGATGCTCCCTTTCTTATCAAATAAGAGTTTTTTCGCGCCGAAGTTGTAGATGTAAAAAGAGGTCTGCGTTCCCTGCAGGGTGATTCGAGGAGAACGATAGAAGGCGAAAAACTCGATCTGGAAGTCGTTTGGTAGGGTCAAAGTCGAGTTACCATTGAGACGGTAGATTAAACCTGTATTGTTGACAGACTGCCCATTTAGCTGACCAGTAGCGTCGTATGTATAAAGGCTACCTCCGCCACGTAGGGTCCAAATCTTGAATAGTTTGAAAGAGCCAAATAGGTCTAAACCATAAGATTGATTGTCGCTAATGTTGAGGAAGCTCGTCTCTGTAACCCCGTCTTCACGCACATTGAGGATGCTTTCGATGACATCGGTGGTGCGACGATAGAATACGGCAGTGCTTAAGGTAATTCCGCCTTTCAGGATGGTCGTGTAGGCAAGTTCCACTTGATCGGTGATTTCTGGATCTAGCTGTGGATTACCTACAGTTACATTTCTGGGGTCAGCTGAGTTGACAAAGGGATTGATAAAGCGTAGGCTTGGACGCTGAATCCGCTGGGTATAGCTGACTTTGATATTACTAAAGCCTTTGAGTTTGCGAGAAATGATAAAGCTCGGAAGGAGATTATCATAAGAGTTTTCAAATGGCTCTCCCTCGTCCTGGAAGTTGCCAGAGATATCAGTATGCTCATAGCGAGCGCCGAAGATACCAGTCCATTTCTCGGTCATATTCCAAGTAAACTGCCCGTAACCCGCATAAACATCCTGATTGTAATTGAAGATATTGGAACGGAAGTCATCCGTAACGAATTCGGAAGCTCCCGCTAATAACTCTTCGTAAACATAATCTGAATTGATGGTACGAAGGATAGCCTTAGCTCCCGTTTCAAACTTTAGCTTTTCGCCAAATGGATGCGCATAATCGGTTTGGAAGGTCAACTCGAGATTGTCTCCTTTATTAACACTCTGCTCATTGATGAAGAGTGCTTGGTCTCCGAGACTGGCACCAATACCTTCTCGTAGGAGTTGATAATCTTGGTTATTGATGTTGCCACTTACCTGCACACCAACTGAAAACTCACGGTTCTTATCTTCAAAAGTCTTGAGGTATTCTGTATTCCA
>CAZHOC010001012.1:0-2942 GCA_964534295.1 uncultured Bacteroidia bacterium
CGAATTTGATTCCCAGCGTTCAGCGAAGCTGTCATCTCAAAATACTGCCAAACACTGCTCGGACTCAAGGTTTTTAGGGTTGTATTGCCATTTTTGAGCTGTAAAGTCGCCCCTTTGTGCCAAAAGGAAATCACATAATTACCACTCTTACTGATGTTGTGTCTTAAGCGACGATAGGTCCAACTACCGTTTTGATAGAGACTCAATGACTGTTGGCCAGTTTTTGCATCACTGCTATAACCGCCAGCCAATCCCTCGATCAAAAAGCGACCATTCTGAGCTGTGGCTTGCCCTTCATCCTCAAACCCAGCATAAGCAATCTCATCCCAGGCTGCATTCACAACCTTCGCAATTGGCAATTGCTCACCGGCATCCCATAAATAAGCAGACGGGACATTACCATTTTGATGAAACTGCCGCATACTGCCTTCACCTTCATAGTCATCTATGGTAGCTTGCAGGTAGTTAGAACCATCTCGTAGCTTTTTGTAAAAATTCTTAAGTAGTAAATCGGAACCGAAATTGGCATACTCAGTCTTCACTCCCCCCACTAATTGTCCGTCTACTTTTTGAAGTGTTTCCAAGGGGATAGCAACCATATTTTTGTTGATCAGCGCAGTTTCATTGAGCTCATGTGCATAGCGATATTCTGTCGAAATAACTTTGCCATCACTATTGCTGAAATACTCCTTTGTGAGCTGATAATGATCATTGCTGCTGTATTCGTAATGAGTAGTTTTCTCTTGGAAGCTTGATCCATTCGCATCATAAGTCCGCTCTCTCAACTTGCTCAATTGATTGATTCCGGTTTGTAGAGGGTAAGTCTTGCGCGCATGAACTGTTCCCACCGGATATTGCGGATTGTTGCAGACACTTGAGACATCAACGGCCTGGATCTTCAAGACCCCTGGATAATTATACAGATTTTGAAAGGGGACATGAGCGACTGAGATATTTTCGATGTTTTGGGTGTAGCTATACTGCTTCTCAGAACGCATAACCCCACTTTGGTCAAAATGCTGCTCCAGCATCATCCTACCGTTTGAGGGAGTAAAGGGTGCATCTGTGTAGGGGAAATGGGTATTACTCGCGAAATAGGGGTTTAGTACATAGGAGTAGATACTTTTCCCATTCAATGGGCGGCTCACTTCCACTCGTGTATAGCCAATATGACTTCCTTGCACACTATGCATAGGAGCCACAGATTTTCCACCAAAAAGAAAAGGAACATTAGTAGAATTAGGACAAACCATCATCGCCATAGGGAAACCATTGGAATTCGTGCCACCTGATCCACTTGTGCTGCCGCTGCCACTCCCAATCCCTACTTCCAAAGGAGAGCCATATAAGACTTCGCTCATCAACTGCCCACTACTTGAGCCATTGGCATTGACATAGTTAAACTCCTGGATCATATTATTACTCGCGTCTCCATCCCCATCATTGTGAGTCATCTTCTTGATCCGCAACCCACCTACCAAAGAAGAGGGCCCTTGCCCAAAATTGTAGCTACTTACTGCGTGAGGCTCATATTCGAAACTAGTCCAGCCACCAAGTGGGTATTTGATCTGAGTCAAAGTCCATTCCTTCATGCGACTGGCATTTGGCGTACGGATCGCGCCTCTAGTACAACTAGGACCTGTAGTAGCAATCCTCCTAGGAGTCAGCATATTATTGGGCTGCCCATTGTAATAACCCCAATGATCCTGACCAAAAGAGCGGCGACGACTGATACCAAACTGTTCGTGATATGTAAAAACGTAGGGAGGTAGGCTTGACTTCCCGCTACAGTTGGTTTCTTGTACACTATTGAGTCTTAGCCGCTTTTTATCGGATTGGTCGGGATCAAAGTTGAGACTCACGGGATTGTAAGTCGATACGAAGTAAGATTTATTGAGTACAAAGCGTTTGCTGCAATCCCCTTTTCGATTCTTTACGAGAATTTCATCGAGCGCCTTAGATTCAGTATTGATACCCGAGCTTGTACCTGCGATATACTTACTCAAGTCCTGGCGTACATGATTGGCTACAAAGTCTACGGTAGTATATGGGGTATGGATACGGCTTAGCCGAACGCCTTTCACTATTGTCTTGACTGGGTTGGGGGCGTTCTGTGGAGCAGGGCATTCTGTCGCAGCTCCTACTTTACTTTCAGAAGCATTGTTATAATAGGCATACTTCTCTGGTTCATATTCAAACTCTATTTTAAAATCACCATTTGGAGACTCGATCTTTTTGAGGTACCAACTAGAGCGATTAAACAGTTCATTACTGAACACATAACCGCTACTAGAGGCACTCTCTTCAATAGCATCCGTACCGCCAAAGGTGTACTTCACGCCCTCTGGCGTCGTCATGATCCACTGATCAAACTGATAGCCATAAGCGTTTTGCGAAGCAATCACCTCAATTTTGATGTCCTGCTGCGGCATCATTACCACATTCCGATTATCATCAAAAAAGAACTTCCCGGAATAACCATTGACATTAAACGAAAACAGATCTGGCTCTGTATCTATAGCACCAGAAGCCGCAAAATCTAAGTTTTGCACCTCAGAGCTTCCTTGATAAAAGTCATACCCATAATCAGCCCAATAGCCTGACTTTTGTTGTAGTTTACCATCCTCGTCCGGAGCATTACGCACCGTGCGAGTGATGACACCGCCCGCATTGAGCGCCCATCCTAGTCCTACCCAACTGGCAGTTTCCTCGACGCGGATACCAGAAGCGTGATATGACAAAGAGATGGGCAAACTCAGCGAGCCCTCCTGTACCGTAAAAATCGGCACCTGGATGTTAGGGATACCTGTATGGTAGCTCACCGGTATGTCTCCATACTTACCCAAAGAGGCAGCATTGGGAGCAGGATGAACCACGTCCTTAACGACATTGTCCTGGCCTCTACTGAAGCCCGCCCAGAGCAGGATCAGGAGACAAAACAT
>CAZHOC010001013.1:0-2938 GCA_964534295.1 uncultured Bacteroidia bacterium
ATTACATCTGACAAAGAGGGGCCTAGGTTGCCACAAGAAAAAGAAAAGCACCCAAATTACCAGTGTAATTTGAGTGCTTAATATTTTATTAACAGAATTGAATTAGATCTTTTGACCTTCAGCACGTAGTTCTTTTACTACCGCTTCAATACCGCGCTTGTTGATGATCTTCATGCCTTTAGCAGAGACCTTGAGCGTAACCCAACGATCTTCGTCTGCGAGGAAGAAACGCTTCTTCTGAATGTTAGGCTTAAAAACGCGCTTTACCTTATTGTGGGCCTTAGAGACGTGGTTTCCACTGATGGTACGCTTTCCGGTTACTTGACAAACTCGTGCCATTATATTCTAATTCTTTATGAGGTTCTAATTACAGGACTGCAAATATCTATATTCTCTCTTGAAAATCCAATATTATCCTTAAAATATTATGGTAATTGTCCATCAACCACATAGTTACGGTTAAATCCAGTATTGGCTGGAAAGGAGAGGATATTGACAAAAATATCCGTTACGTCAGAGCCTCCACCTTGGAAAATGGATTGGCCATCCATATTTACATCCGTAACATCATAGCCACTGACTACATAGTTACGGGCGAAGCTCGTATTACCCGGAGCAGTCAAAACCTTCAAAAAGAGTCCTTGAACATCATTACCGACCCCTTGGAAGATAATCCTATTGTCTTGATTGACATCCCCAGACCACATGCCTGTCACACTTGCTGAGAGCGGTTTTTGAGCATTTTGACCGTAGGTAGGACTGCTTGGGTTTCCAAAGTCAAGAATGAGGCTAGTAGCACTCAATCCAACCGCCGTGGCAGTCATGACCGGCAAATGATTACGATGCCTAATGGCTACGAAATAATTATTAGCCAATACGCCTGGAAAAAAGACCGGTGATGCTCCATCGAGGTCGACTACATCGCCATCTCTTTGGAGTAAGGCCGATCGAGTCGCTAAGACCTGAGTACTATCATGCGCATCTCTCAGTTCAATAAAGACCCAGTCAACGATCGCATCGTTCCCCGAAGGGGTAAATACAGCAGGGTCTACTATCTCCCCTCCCCCATAACCAACATGCGTAAAGGCAGCCATGGCTTCGTAGGGTTCTTGGCTAGGCAAGTATCCTCCGGTCCGGAGATCATCCTTCATCAAGCCAGCAAATATATCATAAGGCCCAGATAGGATAACCCTTGGACTCAACTGTATACCATCTCCATAGGCAACGGTATAATAGTCTCCATCGGCCAAATCAATTTCACTAAAGATCAGATTGCTGCCATTGATGCTGGTGATATTGCCATTGGCGATTTGGGCATCTGAAAAATCTCCATCATCGTCTTTGAGCAAGAAGTAACGACCTGGTTGGCTAAGATCAGCTCCAGTACCGGCCATGTCAAAGCTTAGACTAATCGCACCGACTTCTCCGGTTTCCTCAACTTTATATACCCGGTTCAACCTTCCCGAAAAGCCGGCTGGCACCTGAGTTGAATAAGGCGTCATAGGAGCATTGTTATCGCCGCTGATCAAAAACTCTCCTTCGTCGAGATCGGATGGATCAGCAAAGCGGACCCGGTTATCAGGCATCACGGAGCGGCTGTTGGTCTTTTGCACACAACGATCCGCCAAGTTTTGTCCAATGCCAAAAAGGCGATCATCAAAAGCACCGTCCGTATAATAATTGTGGGCGGCCGCGGGGATCTTAATGCCGTATTTGACTGATAAGTAGGTCATAATTTGCCCAAACTCCACCCCAGAAAGGCCACGGTCAAAGACTAATATCTCCGCAATTTCTCCCTGAAAATCCGCCAGATCATCATTAGGATCCTCACCCAAAGTGATTTGCTGTAAGAGTCCGGTAGAGAGAGGATCAGCAATAAAGTTGACAGTATTGTGCGGGCTAGCATCTAAGGTAGCCTGCAATTGGTCATTGACGTTGAAAACGTCGATAATGTGATATTCTCCGGTATTGGTCGTATCAGAACCAATTAGGATGGTTTCATTTTGGGCATCCGTCCCCATGAAGTAATAATAGTTCAAGCCCTCCTTGTAGATTTGTACATAAGGAGTATTGGGGCCGGAGGCGCTGGCTAAGATAGCTTGTTTACTTGCGGCTGGCGCCGAACGCTGGACTATCACTACTCGGTAGTCGTTTTCGGTCCAGTTGTCGGGTAGTTCAAAGGAGCGGTTACTACCAAAGCTAATCCCACCACTACCATTGAAAATGCCTTCATCAATCGCTTCAGTATAGACAGGGCGCTTACCGGCTATCAGCTGTTGGGCGTCTCCTCCAGCGAGCGCAAAGTTTTGCCAACGTGCCACTCCGTCTCCAGTCTCCGCAGCATCGGTCCCATTGTTTTCAAAAGCCCCTTCATCCGCCTTATGCCATACCGTAATTGCCGCAGCATCTGTAATCGGATGACAAGTCTCAGGTATTTCAAAGTTGACACAAAGGATTGCCTGCTCACCCGATTTTTGATCGTGGGCACGTGCTCTACGTAGGCCACTCCCACTCACGCGATAAGTAATCGGTTGATTGAGCTCGTAGGAGGGGTGATTGACGTATTGCTCGATCTGGCTAGCGAGATCAGGACTTTGCTGGTCAGCAGTAGCATCTCCAGCATTGGCCCAAGCTGGTACGTTCCAGCTCACGATACCTGGCTGATAAGTACGGCTAGATACTTCATTGGCCTGATTGCCAAAAGGAGCCGAAGGAAAGGCCTGCTCTATTTCGAAAAACAATAAGGCAGAGGCAGTATGAGTAGTATCAGCCGTAAACTGGATATGGGCATCATTGATAATAGCCCCAGGCACAATATTAGGTCTTTCAAAGCGCAGACCTATTTGCTGACTACCATTGTTGTCGATCATACGGAGGGCTCCATTGCGGAGATCCATTTGACCAGCAGCATTTTCTTCTACGTCATTTCCACCGCTAC
>CAZHOC010001014.1:0-2936 GCA_964534295.1 uncultured Bacteroidia bacterium
AGGAAGACTACAAGCGCATGGGCCTCAAAACCCTCAAAAACTCTCTCCATTACGAACAATCAACCGGTTATGTCCATGCCATGGATCTGCGCACCAATGGCCGATCTGAGTTTCGTAATACCCTGACGCAGTGGTATTTCAGGATCATGGGCTTCAACACCCTCAGACATGGAGGCACTGGGGATCACCTCCATATTTCCCTTTCCGTTCACGATAAGCCCGGCGCGATTTGATTTTTCAGGATTTTCCGCTGGCCCTCAATGACCAATTTATTTGCTTCTTCTGCAGGAAGGCAGATCAGTTCAATCTCAGGATTGAGATATGTAATGGCCAGAGAGTAGCGTTCCCGGAGGGAATCTCCTGCTACTAAGACAACCTTATCGCTAGACAAAATCTGGCACTCCTCCCCTATCAATAAGCCACTTAGGTAATCAGCATTGCTTTGTGGGGATCTAAGTTTGAGTAAATCAGCGCTTCTAATCCCAAACAGATTGGCAGTAAGGGGCTTTTTTTTACTTTGTGTGAGTCCTGCTTTAAAGGCGACTTCGTCGAACGCTTCGTTCCCTGCAAGGGAGTCTCGCAATATCGAATGCTTAGTTAGAATAGCGTACATTTCTCCAGTCATCACGCTATGGCAAGACTGAATCAACTGATTATCAACCAATAAGTGTTTACTATGGGTCCCTGGCAACAAAAAGCAGTAAGTTCCCTCTAACGCTAAATCCAAGCCTAGGCATTGCGTTTCTTCGCCCCGCATGAGTTCTGTACCCAGTTGTAAGCCTGAGATCAGCAAGACATCTTCTCGAATCCATTCCGAAACGATATTCTGTCCCGTCAATGAAAATGGTGCCTGGGCATAAGGCAATTCTTTGAGTCCGATTGAGGCAGATGCCATGCCTGAGATCACCGTCGGAAAGGTTCTTGCATTCGGGATATCAGTTTCAGGGAAAAGGGCAAATAATCGTTCTAGATAGAAATCAATTCGTGAACTCTCTCCGGCCTTTTGCCAAGCTTGATAGAGAGCCAAGATTCCTAAATCGAAATCACGACGAACGCTTACACTACCCTCAAGTCTATTGACTAGGGCAATTCGAACCCTACTGGTCCCCCAATCTACACTCCAAAAGCACTCTTTTTTCAAGGCCATTAACTTAGACTTTAACAAAACATTAACACCCCTCAGGGCTCAAAAAACGATATATTTGCATGGCTTCAAAAATAATATGCGGCAGCGTAAATCAAGCAAATTCATCATTCTGAGCCTGATCCTTTTGATCAGCTTTCCTCTGGCAAAAGCACAGAGTATCAGGGCACAGGCAGAGGTAGATAGTCTCAGGGCCCTCATCGGAAGCCCCATACCACTCAAAATCACCGTTGAACATCTGGCGGAATTGGAGCTTGAACTCCCCGCTTATCAGCAAGGTGAAAAGCTAGGTAGTTTAGAAATTCTCTCCCTCGGAGAACGCCAAATCAAAAGCGTAGGTAACTACCAACGTTCGATCTTGCAGATGGAAGTTACCAGTTTTGATTCTGGCTTCGTTTATCTTCCAGCCCAAAAGATCAGCGCCAAACCCACTGATGGAGGCACCGCCATTCTGGCTACCACCGATTCCATTTTGCTCCGCTTCGATTATCCTGTAATAGATACTACACAGGCTTATAAACCCATCAAGGATATCTACGAAGTACCGCTGAGCTTTACCGATATCTGGCCCTATGCTGCCGGAGCCCTTGTCTTAAGTGCCGTAATTTTCGGTTTAGTCTTGTTGTTTAGACGTCTCAATCGCAAAGAGGAGGTCATTAAGCCTAAGGCTCCACCACTTCCGCCGCATGAGATTGCCATGCGCAAGCTCTCTCAATTGGAGGCAGCTAAATACTGGCAAAGTGGGCAAGCTAGGGAATACTATTTTGAACTCTCCTATATCCTGCGAGAATATATAGAAGGTCGTTTTAAGGTACCGGCCCTCGAATCCACTACAGACGATATCTTAAGGGATTTAAAATCGAACCTAAGTAAAGATAAGCTGCGAGATAAGCTCCAAGGGATGTTGCAAATGGCTGAGTTAGCCAAGTTCGCAAAATTCACCCCTACAGAGCAGGAGAACCTGGATAATATGAACCTCGCCAGAGAGTTTGTAAAACGTACTCAGATTACCAAAGAAGAAATTGCTGCCGCAAAGGCTGCTGAGGAATTGGAGGGTCCGGAAAATGAGTAAATATTTAAATTATTGGGATACCATCGAATTTGCCGATAAACAGTGGTTATTACTGCTGATCCTACCCTTATTGTTTTTGGCTTGGCAAATTTGGCGCTACCAGCAGTTATATCCAGTGCTCAAACTGCCTATCCTTTCTGGCTTAGGAAAGCATGCCTCGCCTTGGAGAGGCTGGATCAAAAGACACTTATATGTCCTTCGCATCCTGGCCGTTGGCTCGCTCATCGTGGCCATGGCTAGACCCCAATTTGTCCAGACCGAAGATCAAATTGAGACCGAAGGGATTGATATTGTCATCGCTTTGGATATCTCATCTTCCATGACCCACCGCGATTTCCAACCCAATAGATTGGAAGCCGCCAAGAAAAAAGCTTCTGAATTTATTCAAGCACGGGCCGATGACAGAGTGGGTTTAGTAGTATTTGCCAAAGAGAGTTTTACCCAATGTCCGCTTACCACGGACACCATTATGATTCAGCAGCTGCTTCGTGAAATCAGAAGCGGCCTAATCGAAGATGGAACCGCAATCGGTATGGGCTTAGGCACTGCCATCAATCGCCTGAAAGAATCCACCGCAGAAAGTAAGGTGGTGATCCTCTTGACTGATGGAGAAAATAATGCTGGCAAGATCCAGCCCATGATGGCAGTTGAAGCAGCCAAGACATATGGCATTCGCATCTACACCATTGGCGTGGGACGTCGTGGCAAAATCCCAGTCCA
>CAZHOC010001015.1:0-2936 GCA_964534295.1 uncultured Bacteroidia bacterium
AAGCCCTGTTTATTGGCTACTCCTTCAGTAGTTGGTGCTCCCAAACCCCACTTGCCTACCACAGCAGTTTTATAGCCCGCAGCCTGCATGATTTCCCCCACGGTAATGATAGAGTCAGGTAAGGGTCGCTGGCCTTCCAAAAATGGGTTTTCAAACATGGCTTCATAATCCCAGACTTTCCCTCTGTCCCTCCACTCATCGTTGCCTCTGATGTAGGCATGTCCGGTATGTTGTCCGGGCATCAAAACACAGCGAGCGGGATCACAAACTGGCGCCCCGCTATAATGCTGCGTAAATTTCATTCCAGCTGCTGCTAATGCGTCTAGATTGGGGGTTTCAATCAATGATTGACCATAAGCCCCTAGCTCACCATAGCCCAGATCATCGGCAAGTATATAGATGACATTGGGTTGGGGTTCTACCTTCGGTGAACAGGCAATCGCGGCTAAAAAGAGACAATAGAGCAGTTTTTTCATCGGACAGCTTTTGCCCTAATTTACAAAGCTGAGCCTTCGATCAAATAGCCATCATGGGTTTTAATTTGGAAGCCTGTGATTTTGCCTCCCGCTTCGCGGAACGTACAGACATCCCCAAGGTTGTTAAAATAAGCGCCGTCTTTGCGAGGATAGAGTAAGTACCATTGATACATATTTTGGTTTGACCAATCAAACTCCAAGCGATCTGCTTTAGAAACCACCTTTACTTTGATGAGCTTATCACCAATCGTCAAGACGCTACCTGAATCAGGCTGCACACTGTACTCTCCCTGGAAGCTCATGGCTCTAGCTGAATCTTCAGGAGTGTAGAGATAATTGCTGATATTCGGGCCATTGTCAAACCATTCTAATTCGTCCCAGCGTCCTTCCAGCGCATAGGCTTTGCTGCCAAAGGCTTCCTTGAGACTTACTAGACCTACTATCTTTCCATCCATCTGAAAAGCGATTGGATAAGCGTATTCGATAACTTCCTGTAAATATTCGTTGAGTGAGAACTCTTGATCCCCCACTTTAATGCTGTACTCACGACCTAAGAGGTCTTCGAAACTAACTCTAGCAAAAAACTTTTCCGGAGAATTATCAGCTGGGTCTTTAGCAACCATTGATAGCACAAGTTCATTGGCGTCCCATCCTTTGGTTTTGGCTTCTCTTCTCTGCATGACGTGAAAGACCTGAGTCAAAGGGCCAAGATTAGAGGAGCTTGCATCATAATATTTGGACATATACTGATTGAGATTATCAATCGCCTGAAAGTCAGGACTTTCCCAATCACGATTTGCATTTAGCGCCACTTCACCCTCAAGAGCGTCTGCTAGTATCTGAGGAATCAGTTGTGAGAAAAGTGGATCCATGCTTTGTTCCATAGCGCTTTTGTGTTCCTCTGAGTGGTCCAGGACTTCAAAGGGGCTTGCGTTTCGGACAAAGCGCCAGATCACTAGGTACTCATCACTGCTGAGGGGTTGCTCTCCCTGTTCGAAGTCTTGATTGATGGGAGTGGTGCAAGCGATACTAAAGAAGAGAACAAAAAGGCTGAAAAAAATTGAAGGTTTCATAAACGTAATTTTGTAGATGATTTTGAAATCATCCAAATCTAGGCGGATGTGTTGTGAGCAATGTCAAGAAAGTAAAGAGAGATGTTAAAGTTGTTAAATGCTTGCTAATTGTCTGAATTTGAAGAAAATTGATGTCGATGAGGCGAGTATCTCCGGTATATATTGCACTAGCTATCCTAGCCGTTTTGGGCCTGGCTTTGTATGCCTTGATGCTTAATCAACTACCGCAATTCAAGACTCAATTGGCGAGTGCGTTGCATTATAATCTTCGAGAGATTGGGCAAAGTTCAGCGGTAGAGATCAATGCGCTTTATGCACAGAGAGTTAAGCGTTTTGCGAAGCAACTACAGCCAAAAGACGATCCAGAAACATACTCAGGCTTGGTCGACAAAGTACTGATACTAAGACCTGACGACGCCACACATAAGTGGGTACTTACCTCCTATCCCAATAAGGAGCAACTCGAGCCCTATTTTCAAAATCGGGCTTTTGGAGATTGGGTATCCAACAATATTGCAGACCGCTATGATTATTGGGATGAGCGCGCTTCCAACTACTGGAGTAACACCTTGGACAGTACGCTCTTATTTTCACAATTGGGTACAGCATTTAGGACCAGTCAGCGCTTTGTCTGTATTCCGAGCTTTAAAGAGGGTAAACTTGATTTCTTCTGGTGCTTACTACTTAGCCAGAATGGACTGAAAGACAACATTTTACCCGCTTATTTCAATAAGCAATTTCATATGGATTCTGATTATAAAGGGATCCAAAAGTCATATTTGAACCTCAGAATCCGTAACGAACGTAATCAGCTCGTTTACAATGAACCGCTACTAGCCAAAGGCAAAATGGAGCATAGTCTGCCAGCGAATCAGAGCTTGCCCTATCTGGACGGATATACGATTGAGATCGGCTTTTGGGGCCAAGACAGCCAAACTATCGCAGCCAAGGTACACCGGCGTAACCAATGGTTACTTCATGGAGTATTGGGGATTTTTTTAGCCGCCCTCTTTTATGTATTCAGGACACATCGAAAATCTCAGAGACTGGATCAGTTGAAGACCGATTTTATTACCAATATCAGTCATGAGCTCAAGACACCACTTACCAATATTAAATTGGTAGGCGAAACGCTGCAAGCAGGCAGAATCAAACAAATAACTGAAGCGCAAAAACAAGGCGCAACCATCGTCAGTCAAAGCAGATATTTAGAAGAGCGCTTAAATAAAATGCTCAACTTCTCGGCTATGATTGAGCGTTCAGCGAAGCTAAAACTAGAAAATAAAAGTCTCGCACATGTATGGAAAATCCTCTCCAGCAAAGCTTTAGAGATGGCTCATATTCATGATCGGGAGCTAGAAATTGAAGGAAATGCGGAGGGCGAGGC
>CAZHOC010001016.1:0-2934 GCA_964534295.1 uncultured Bacteroidia bacterium
ATCATAGCAGACAAAGGTATTAGAGTCCGCAAGAAACTTAGGGCCGACCAACCAATCATCATCAGTATTAGCGTTTACGCGCAATCTTGCAGCCACACCGTTGGGGCTAGCGCCATTATTGCCATAGGTGTCATCGGTCCAGGTGGAGCCTCCCAATACTGGAACAGTGATTCCCTCTGCTTCGCTCCAACCTGGAAAGGCAGTAGGTAAATTACCGCCATTGTATCCATCAAAAGTAACGGGTGCCAGAGTTGGGATCAACGGTGTAATTTGAGTGCGACTGGTCAGAAGAGTATCGTTGAGCGTACTAGCATCTCCATCTATCATACCTATGATCGAGATATCGTAAGTGCCTGCAGTACCCAAATTTGCATTGGTGGTTACCACATAGCTATCCGAACCAAAAGGAGGGATAATCCCTGAGTTTAATTCAAGGTTGAAGGAAGCATTTACAGGACCAGTAATGACCACATTGACAGTAGCGGTGTCGACAGCAAAGTCAAGGGTGTCAGAACCTTGATTTTCAAGCAATACCTCAAGGGTGCTATTATTACTTAGGCAACCGGGATCACTTGGGTCGATAAGATCGATGACTGCAAGATCGTAAGGCGGAAGATCAAAAATGTTAATATCATCAATGGCCATATCACTAGTGAAGTCATTGCCGCGTATGCCTCTGAATACCAGTGATATAGTACCATTGTAATTGAGCAATGGTACAATTGCCTGAGTCCAGGCATCCGTTTCTGCATTTTGCTGGGGACCGCTGATAGAAAATACCGTATCCTCCACTCCTCCGGAAATAATTCCCACCTCTAAGGTTCCCATGTCTGCCCCAAACATATGGTACCAGAAGGAAAGTCCAGGCAAGTTTAAGCTACTCAGATCGATGCAAGGACTGTAGAGTTCAAATACTTCTCCCGGCACCGCCGGAACGCTTGTCTCCACATACATATAATTACTCCCGCCTATGGTGTGGTCATCAATAGGACCAGTTCCGACAGAGTAGCCTGCACCATCTTGGCCTACGTGCCAACCCACTACACCTTCAAAATTACGGGTCCAGCCGATAGATAAACTACCAGGATCATTGGTATTGGGACTCGAAATGAAAGTCTCAAAGTCTTCTGTAAATGGGGTAGGGAAGGTGATGTTTTGCGTGACCTCATCTCGCAGGGTGTCGTTAACGGTATTGGCGTCAGCGGAGGTAGTGACCGAAATCGTCATATCGTAAATACCAAAGGTGGCAAAGTTGCCTGCATTGGTTACCAAGACATCAAGCGAATCCCCAGGGTTCAAAGTGCCGGTATTGAGTGTGGTGGAATAGGTTGTAAGTATCGGTCCTAAAATGCCGACATCAATCGTTGCATTGTCATTGGCAAATTGCACGGTATCCGTACCTGCATTCCCAATCCTTACGATCACGTCTTCATTACCGCTAAAACAGCCTAATCCGGTCGGGTTGATCAAAGCCAATGGCTCTAGATCAATAGGTGATCTTTCGTAGATACCGACATCATCAATCGCCATATCGCTCGCAAAACCATTGCCTCTAATCCCTCTAAATATCAATTGAATCGTCTGGCCAAGGTAGGCGCTCAGTTCGGTGGTGTCTGGTATCCATGCGCTGGTTTCGGCTGGCTGTTGTTGGCCGCTGAGACTAAATACATTGGTGAGGGTATCGTTGGCTAAAATATCTACTTCTAAGGTCCCCATATTTACGCCAAACATATGATACCAAAATACCATATATGGGTTCATTAAGGAGCCCATATCAATACAAGGGCTTATGAGTAAAAAGGTGTCTCCTGCTTGGGCCGGATTACTGGTCTCAGTATACATATAGTTGATGCCATTGGGAGTATGGTCATCAATGGGACCGGTGCCTGTTGAGTAGCCTGCACCGTCGGTACCGACATGCCAGCCAATCGTTCCGGTAAAATCTCTCGTCCAGCCGTTGGCTAGGAAACCAGGAGTGGTGCTAGAAGTTCCAGCATTGATAAAGGTCTCAAAATCCTCAAGGAAGGGTGCATTTATCGTTGGGGTAGTCTCTAAATCTACTATGGTACTGTCATTCAAGAAATTGGTATCATCAGGATTACTCGTATAGCTGCTTAAGGTGTTTATGCCTGGTGTAGATAAGTCTACAGCAGTACTTACCGTTACCAACATGCTGGCTCCAAAAGCCAAAGTGCCTGTATCCAGTAAGGTAGAATAGGTGCCAGTGTTGGCTCCGCTAACTGTGGTGCTTACATTCACATTGTTGGCGGAAAAGTCTACAGCTCCTACGCCAAAGTTTTGGACCCTCACGACTACGGTTTCGTTGGTACCAAAGCAAGAAGGATTTGTAGGTTCTACTACTTCTGTTACTCCCACATCTACCGCTAGGAGTTTACTTACTTGGATATTGTCCAAAAACAAAGCCGCAGAGCCAGGATCATTGATCGTGCCTTCGGAGGCAAAAAAGCCTAGGAAGACGTCTTGACCAGCATATGCCCCCAAATCTACGGTGTCTGTTTGCCCTGTATTGCTGATGGGAGTGGCGTTGGTGTAAGTCCGTAATGCGGTATAAGTCTCCCCGCAATCAGTTGAGATACGGACTTGGAAAAAATCATCTGACCCAAAAGTAGAAGGAGCACCATTGAAGTTGGCGGTCATGGCCAGATCGTATATTACTACCGAATTCGTATCAGGATTAAATTTGGGGCTAATGATCCACTCTTGATCGCTAGCAGCTGCTAAGGTAATCCTCGCGGCAGAGCCATTGGGACTAGCTGGATTATTGGCAAAGTCATCTTCTCCCCAAGCCGAAACATTACCGAGTGGACTTGGATTGCCGGAAGCTTCTCGCCATCCTGGAAAAAGCAGGTCAATATTACCTCCATTGTAGGTAGTGAAATCTACTGGCAATAGTGGGGTAGGTAATGCGCCAAT
>CAZHOC010001017.1:0-1036 GCA_964534295.1 uncultured Bacteroidia bacterium
GCAGCCATTGGTCCATCGCATAGTAGGCCAAGGGAGAGGCGATCAACAGAGAGACCACTACAGGTTTGAGAAAGTCCATGGAAAGTAAGCCCACCATAGAGCTAGCATTGGCACCCAAAACCTTGCGGATGCTGATCTCCTTGCCTCTTTGCTCGGCCATGAAGGCAGAGAGAGTAAATAGGCCCAAGCAGGCAATAAGAATGGCCAAGAAGGCGAAGTTGGTGAAGAGAGAACCAATGCGTTTGACGTAATCATACATGGCGGCATATTCCTCATCCATAAAGGTGTAGCGGAAAGCCAAATTGGGCGCAAAGTTTTGCCATTTGCCTTCGATTGTAGTCAGCAAGGCTGGCATGTCCGCAGTATTGGCTTTGATAGAAATGATGGAGTTGCTATTGTCATAAAACATAGCCAAACCGCTTATCTCTAGCTTAATGCTCTGGAAGTGAAAGTCTTCAATCACTCCGATGATCTCATACAAATTGCCGTAACGAGAAACGTTCTTACCAATGGGGTTTTCGAGCTGGAGTTCTTCGACCATTTTTTGGTTAATGATGACTTTTTGGCCTTCATTCCCACGACTCGGTTCAAAATTGCGACCAGCCACGAGATTCATACCCATGGTTTCGATATAATCCTCATCGATTAACCACGCCTGTCCCGGAGTACCCGGATCTAAGTTTTCACGTCCTTCATTATAAAAGGTATTCCCATTACGCTTGGTCCCCTCGACTGGGAGATAATCACTGACACTAACACTGCTCACTCCGCTTAATCTTTCCAATTCAGCTTTAAAAGCAGGCACCTTTTCTCCAAGCATATTGGTGCCATAAATCTGTACCACCTGGTCCTTTTCAAATCCCACCTTAGAGTTTAGGATAAAGTCCATTTGTTGATAGACGGTTAGGGTACTGACGATCAATACGATCGCAATAGCAAATTGGAAGACGACTAATCCACCTCTCAAAGTAGAGGATTTACTGCCTCTGCGGACCTCCCCTTTGAGGACATCGATAGGACGAAAACCAGAGAGATA
>CAZHOC010001017.1:1055-2934 GCA_964534295.1 uncultured Bacteroidia bacterium
AGCGGGATAAACACCAGCAATGATTCCTACCAAAACCGCCGAAATCAGGATAGTAGGCATAAACCACCAGCTGGCCCATGGGATGCTCAACTCGACTCCCGCAATACGATTGAAATAAGGGAGACTGACGGCTGCGAGACCAAGTCCAAGCACAAAAGCGAGCATAGACATTAAGGCAGATTCCGTCAAGAACTGTAGGATTAGACTTTCGCGCTTTGAGCCGACTACTTTACGGAGGCCAACCTCCTTGGCTCTATTGGCAGATTTTGCCGTCGAGAGATTGACAAAATTGATGCAGGCGATCAGTAGGATAAACAAGGCCACTGCGGCAAACAACCAGACAAAACGAATGTCGCCTCTGATTTTAGTATCAAAAATTTCGGCGGAGTGTAAGTGAATATCTGTGATCGGCTGCAGTTCTAGTTTCAATTGCTCTTTGATTCCTTCTGGTAAGGCCATCTGCGCCTCAACCATGGCCGGAATCATATAATTATCGATAATGTGATCTGTAAACTTTTTCTCCAGCGATGGGATATCGGCGCTATTATCGATTTCTAGATAAGTGAAGTAGTTGTTTTGCAGCCAACGGGTTTGTTCGCCTTCGCCGAACTCCATCCCGCTGAGAGTAATCAGATAATCATATTCCTCAAGGTGAGAATTGGTAGGAAAGTTTTCCATCACTCCACTCACTTTGTAAGGAATATCATCTTCGCCATTGAAGAATAGAGTTTTACCAACCACATCAACGCTACCAAAAAGCTTTCGGGCTTTACGCTCAGAGATGACAATCGTATTTGGTTCACTCAAGGCGCTTTGGGCATCCCCACTGACAAAGGGTCGTTCGACCATATCTAAAATCGTTTGGTCAGCATAGGTAAAGCCTTCCTCATGCATCTGCATCATTTGCCCCTCAATACGGATTTCGTTGCTCCCGGCACGAGGGAAAAGGGGATTATCCATAAGACGACCTGCCGTCTCTACTTCAGGAAAATCTGCGGCTAAAGTAGAACCCATATTGGCAGAAAAGTGTACCCCTCTGAGGATACGCCCGTCTTGGGTAAATACTCCAATCAGGCGATAGAGATTGTCAGACTGAGGGATTTCCTCGTCATAGCTTGACTCATGATTGACATAGATACCAATAAGGATACAGGCAGCAATACCGATACCGAGGCCGGCAATATTGATTAAAGAAAATCCACGATTTTTAAGCAGATTTCTCCACGCGATTTTGAAATAATTTCGGATCATGGTCTGTCTATTTTATTCGTTTCTTAAACTTTCGATAGGATTGGCCAAAGCCACTTGAAGACTCTGGATACTGACAGTGATAAAAGCGATCACAATGGCTAATAGCCCGGAGAGAGCGAAAAACCACCATTTGATATCTACTTGATAGGCAAAGTTTTGCAGCCATTCAGACATCAACCACCATGCAATAGGTATGGAGATCAATAGGGCGATGAGGATGAGAGGCAAAAAGCCTTTGAAGAGAAGATTCACTATGGAACTCACGCTGGCTCCCAAGACTTTGCGGATACCAATTTCTTTGGTGCGTTGGCGAGCGACAAAGGCTACGAGACCGAGCAAGCCAAGGGCTGAGATGAGGATCGTTAGGCTAGCCGAAGCAAAAAACAAACGACCAGAACGCTGCTCCTCAGCATAAAGACGGCCAAAGTTTTCGTCTAGGAATTCATACTGAAAGGGGTTGCCGGGAAATACTTTTTGGTAGATGCCCTCTAGAGCGGTGATTTTGCTCGTCAAGTCTTCTTGACTCATTTTGACGGTAAAGAAGCCACTATTACGACTTGGCAAAAAGACCATCGCCCCTACCTCATAGCGCAGAGATAATTGATGGTAATTTTCGACTACTCCGATG
>CAZHOC010001018.1:0-2930 GCA_964534295.1 uncultured Bacteroidia bacterium
GGCGGAGCCTATTTATATGACCAACGATAGTGTAAGTGTTACGTCTTCGACGAACGGTGAGATCTTTTTGAGCTGGTCGCAGCCAACTGTCTCCGAGTTTTTCCCTGCGCCGATCACTTACCGTTTGTATCGCGCCAATAACAATGGTTTCCCCGCCATCGCAGTGGCTAACCTAGGCTTTAATGATACTACTTATACAGATACGGGAATAGATACGGAGATCCGCGGCTACAATTATCGAGTAGAAATGTTTGATGCACTCGGTCTTCGCATCCCGACCAGCGACGTAACCAATGTGGCTAGTAGTATCTATTTGACGGCATCGGGCGGCAATAATCTCGTTCAATTGAGTTGGACAGAATTTGTGCCTTGGCAAAATACCAATTATGAGGTCTGGCGCTCTGACAATGGTGCTCCCTTTGCACTAGTGGCAAACGTTCCGGGAACCGGTGCCAATACCCATACCTACTCAGACGATGGCCTCAATCCTAACTTTGAGTATTGCTACTTCATACGTTCTGAAGGCAGCCATAATGAGCCCGGCATCAAGCCTAATCTAATCAATGATTCGCAGAAAGATTGTGCCTTTGCGAGAGATGAGGAAGCGCCTTGTCCGCCTTCTGTCGTAGCGGGTGGGAATTGTGATTCACTCAAGCATGAGATCTTAGTTTCACGCTCCGATTTAGATTGCGCTAGTGATACAGACTTTATTACGGTACTCTTTGCCAATAACTCAGCCGGTCCTTATGTAGAGGTCGCTAGTTATTTGTATACTGACTTTGATGCCAATGGAGAGATTCGTTTTGAGCGTCTCTTCGAGAACGGTAGTAACACTTTTGCCGGTTGCTATGTGGTAACCGCTACGGATACATTAGGCAATACTAGTGAATTGAGTGAGCCTTGGTGTATTGATTTTTGTCCGCGGATTGAGCTACCAAATATCTTTACGCCTAATGCTGATGGAGTCAATGATGTGTTTAGGCCTGTAAGCTATCAAGATATTGCCCTGCGTGAATTTATCGTTTTTGATCGCTGGGGACGTAGGATGTACACCAACACCTCTAATATCTCAGAGCTCTGGACGGGCCAGATAGATTTTAGCAATCAGCAAGCGGTAGAAGGGGTGTATTATTATTACATCCGTTACGAAGAGCTCGGCATCAACGGCAATACCCAAAGAGAAGCCAAAGGCTGGGTGATGCTAGCCCGCTAGAAAATATTGTTTCTTATGCCCCTCCTACCTTGGAGGGGTAATAAGGCTAGGCTGCAAGGGGCCTAAGCCGTAAAAACTTTTTACACCTAGCTGCGTTTTCTAGTCTCTAAATCAAGCAAGAAAAAATGTTTACAGGCATAATCGAAAATATGGGTCGCGTGGTGGCGATCAAGGAAGAGGGGAGCAATCGTATTTTCGAGATAGAGGCTCCTTTTGACGAAGCCATAAAAGTTGATCAAAGCATTGCTCATAATGGCGTCTGTTTGACGGTTACGGATATTATGGGGGACGCCTCCGGCGAACGCGTCCACTATTCGGTCACAGCCGTTGAAGAAACCTTAATCAAAACCAATCTTAGTGATTGGATGGTCGATCATAAGGTAAATATCGAAAGATGTTTGAAAGTGGGCGACCGCCTCGATGGCCACTTTGTCCAAGGGCATGTGGATACTACTGGAAAAGTTGAGAAGGTCGAAGACCGGGACGGCTCATGGAACTATCACTTCTCTTTTGATCCCCAGCATTCAGCCTTATTGGTTGATAAAGGTTCTATCTGTATCAATGGCGTCAGCTTGACCGTGGTCAAGAGCGATCTGGGAACGTTTTCAGTTACGATCATCCCATATACATACGAGCATACAAACTTCCACCAGCTGAAAGCAGGGGACGCTGTAAACCTCGAATTTGATATTTTGGGTAAATATCTCCTCAAAAATCAGCAGATAAGTATTCTTATGTAGCTTGAAGAGGTGGGGATCAGTCATTATATTGATCTCTACTAAAAAAGGCTACTTATGAATCATAAATCCTCAAAACTTAATCGTCGAGATTTTGTCAAAGGTTCTGCCCTCGCTATGGGCGGACTAATGGCTGCTCCTTTAGGGGCCCGTGCTATGGGCCACCTTACTGGTTCCGATACCATCAAGATTGGCTTGATTGGTTGTGGAGGCCGGGGTACTGGTGCTGCGCTACAAGCACTTTCTACTGATCAAAATGTACAACTAGTGGCTATGGCTGATGCCTTTAGGGATCGCCTTGATAAGAGCTATGGTGCCCTTACTGATCCTGATACTACGGATTGGTCTGGTGCAAAAAGCGATGTCGCCAGAGTTAAAGTCGCTGAAGAAAACAAATTTGTGGGCTTTGATGCTTACAAAAAAGTCATCCCTATGGTGGATGTGGTTTTAATCGCCACCCCTCCAGGCTTCCGCCCTATTCATTTTGAAGCGGCTATCAAGGCTGGCAAGCATGTCTTCATGGAAAAACCTGTAGCTACTGATGCACCAGGTATCCGAAGAGTGCTAGCAGCTGCCGAAATGGCAAAGAAGAAGCGTCTAAATATAGTCGTAGGACTACAACGGCATTATCAAACTGTTTATCGCGAGTGGATGGACCGCATCCATGGCGGCGCGATCGGTGATATTGTTACCTCTCACGTTTATTGGAACTCTGCTGGGGTTTGGGTGCGCGATCGCGCAACGCTTGAAAAAGCCGCAGGCCGTAAATTGACAGAGATGGAGTACCAGATGCGCAATTGGTATTATTTCAATTGGCTCTGTGGGGACCATATTACCGAGCAGCACATCCACAATCTTGATGTGAGCAATTGGGCCAAGGGGGCTTATCCTGTACGAGCCAATGGGCAAGGTGGTCGCCAAGTCCGAAATGGAAAGGACCATGGTGAAATTTTTGACCATCACTTTGTAGAGTTTGAATA
>CAZHOC010001019.1:0-2922 GCA_964534295.1 uncultured Bacteroidia bacterium
TAATAACTTCTTTACCATTGAGCGTTCGGTAGACGGGACCGCTTTTGTACCCATCGGAAGACTTAATTCCCAAGGCAATGGCCAGGTGAGGAGAGACTATCTCTGGTATGATGAGCAACCCTTGCAAGGCAAGGCCTATTATCGTCTCAAGCAAACGGATTTAGATGGGACTTTCCAGACTTTTTCTCCGGTATTGCTCACTTTTGAAGCGGTAGATGAGCTGAAGGCTCGCTTTTATCCTAATCCAGTAGGACAGTCTGAAATGTTGACGGCTGATGTCTGGACCGAAGGAACGGAGCGTTTATTATTTCAGATTTACAATCCGGTAGGCCAGCTTGTAAAAGTAGTGGAGAAGCACAATGTACTCCCAGGATGGCAGGTCTACAAACTTGAATTGGAAGGCCTCAGCCCTGGTCTGTATATGATCAAACTAAGCCATTCGGCTAATAGAAATAGTCGCTTTGCGACTCACCAAGTATTGATTCACTAGGGGGAATCAATCCGTAACTAATTGTTTGCCTTTATTGACGACCATCGGTATCAAACCGGTGGTCTGCAAGGCAAGTACTTTATCATTCGTAGCTCGGTTAATACTAATGCGAGGGAGTGCTTCAGGATAGGCCTTATGCCCTGGAAAAATATTGCCAATGCGGGTAGTAGTGGCAGTACGAAATCCAGCAGATTTGACAGACTGAAATTCACGAATAGAAGCCTCTGTTCGCTTTCCAAAAGGGTAGGCAAAATGGTCTACCCTTTTTTGTATATAGGATTCTATCTGAGCCTTAGAGCCTGCTACCTCTTGCTCGAGCATCACTTCACTGATCTGAGACAGAGGAAGGTGATTTTGAGTATGGGCTCCAATGGTGACGAGTGGATCCTGACTCATTTCTACGATTTCTTCCCAGCTCATCGCCATTGAATTTGCCTTGGCCAATAAGTGGTCGTAAGCTTCCTCGAAGAGGGTATGCAAAAGCGCTAACTGACTTTCTTGCGTTTTTTCCTGTAAAATAAGGGTACGCAGTGTGGCAAAAGCCGCTTCCTTTTCTGTTTTATTACCTACGGTGAACGTATAGTCTTGACCTTGCCATTGAAAGGAAACTTCCTTGCTCGCGATCAAAAACTCCTCTAGCATATACCACCACAAGATGGCCGTTTGGTCCGGAAAATTAGTGGAGATATATACCGCAAAGGGTACCTCATACTGCTTAAAAATCGGGTAAGCATACTGATAAACATCCTGATAACCGTCGTCAAAAGTGAAGCAGACAAACTTATCCGGGAAGCTCTCATTTTCAAGACAATCTGCTACCTGATCCAGAGAGTAAAACTGATAGTTGCGCGAAGCGAAAAATTGAATTACTGCCTCCAAATGCGCTGGACTCACTTCCAAACTTTCGTGATTATGGATACGAGGAATGTTACTATCGGGAATCACTCTATGAAAGGTCAGAATATGACCCTCTCCCCCAAAAAAGGGTTTGACTAGATGGGGAATACCACTCGCTCCTAGAATAGGGGCAAAGCGTGTGATTATCTGTTTTTTACGGTGATTGTTCAATGCTATATGGGTCTTAACAAGCTCCCCTAAAATAGGCCTTCTGGGCCGAAAATACAGGCTAGAGGAGGGGAACAAACGCAATCAGGTCCTTATTGGTAAAATATGCTGAATCCATGGGTATAAGATGCTTCGCAGATTGTAAAAAACGATACAGGGAATGATTATGACCACTTGGGAATGAATAATGCGGCTTAGGAAGATATGGGTTTCATTCTTGGCTGTAGTTTGAGATTTTGGGGAAGTTAATAAGGTAGTTTCTCTTCTGGAAAGACTATTGAAGAGACATTGGGGAAATAGAAAAAATTAATTTTGAAAAAGGAACGACACATTCTAGTGACCGGTGGTGCCGGCTTTATTGGTAGCCACGTGGTAGATACACTTCTCGCTCAAGGATTTAAGGTCAGTACGCTTGACAATTTTGAGCCATATTATGACGAATCCATCAAACGTCATAATATCCAAAAGCATATGGCAAATCCCAACTTTACGCTTGTGGAGGCGGATATCCGGCACCGAGTAAGCTTAGAATCAAAGCTAGAAGATGAATATGAGGCGATCATTCACCTTGCGGCCCAAGCGGGGGTCCGCCCTTCTATCAAGGCGCCAGTAGTTTGTCAGGAGATAAACGTAAACGGCACCCAAAATATGCTAGAGTTTGCCCGTTCTCGTGGCATCAAGCAATTTGTATTTGCTTCCTCTAGTAGCGTATACGGGATTAATCCTAGAGTGCCTTGGTCTGAAAATGATTATGTATTGCAACCTATTAGCCCGTACGCAAGCTCAAAGGTTTGTGGTGAATTGATGGGGCACGTCTATACCCATTTGTATGATATCCGCTTTTTGGCATTACGCTTCTTTACCGTTTATGGTCCAAGACAACGACCCGATCTAGCGATCCATAAGTTTGCCAAAAAGATGCTCAATGGGGAGGAGATCCCAGTTTATGGGGATGGTAGCACCCGCCGCGATTATACTTTTGTGGCAGATACCGTCAAAGGCATTGTCTCTGCGCTCGATTATAAGGATAGTATGTACGAAATCATCAACCTAGGCAATCACAAGACCGTGAGCCTGGCTGAAATGATCGAGACCTTAGAAAAGGTGCTTGGCGTTAAGGCAAATATCAATCGTATGCCAGAACAGGCGGGAGATGTACCGCAAACTTATGCCGATATTTCTAAGGCACAAAAACTGTTGAATTATCAACCTCAGACCTCATTTGAGGAAGGGATTAAATCCTTTTATGAGTGGATCCAGGCGCGATCTGCAGCTGGGGTATTCTAGATAGAAACATGAAGATTTTTTTTTAAGGAGTGGTATTCTGTGTGAGTGCCATTCCTTTTTTTTTACCGCTGCGCGGAACG
>CAZHOC010001020.1:0-2913 GCA_964534295.1 uncultured Bacteroidia bacterium
TGGATTGTTGAGAAAAAGTACGGGGTCCTTGCCTGATCGAAACTGCACCCCCTGATGGCGACTTGGCAAAAATCCATTACCCCAAAGCCGGGCATAGAGGGGTTGACCGCCTGCATTTTTAGAGACGAGTACGATGAAAGAGGGCAGATTGTCATTGTCTGAACCCAAGCCATAACTCATCCAAGCACCAATGGAAGGCCGCCCTGCGATCTGATTACCAGATTGGAAAAAGGTAATCGCCGGGTCATGATTGATCGCCTCTGTATGCATTGAATGGATAAAGCATAAGTCATCCACAATCTCTGCTGTATAAGGCATCAATTCGCTCACCCAACGTCCACTTTGGCCATATTGCTTAAAGTCAAAGTAGGAGGCCGCAATCGGAATGGAAGATTGACCCGCACTCATCCCGGTTAAGCGTTGGCCTTTACGCACCGAGTCGGGTAGGTCCTGCCCGTGCATTTTGGCCAAAGCAGGTTTGTAATCATAAAGATCCAATTGGGAAGGCCCACCACTTTGGAAGAGATAAACTACCCGTTTGGCTTTGGGAGGGAAGTGAGGCCCCAATTGTAGGGGCACTTCTCCATTTAAACCTTGAGCCCTTAAAGGCGATTTACCCATCAAGCCGCCGAGGGCTAGAGCGCCTAAACCCAATGAGGTTTTGGTCAAAAACTGACGCCGGGACTGTCTGTTGAGGATTTTATAAAGTTCTTCTTGCATGAAATTAGCGTTTGACCAGACAGGCGTCTGAGTTAAGGATGGTACTGGCTACGACGGCACAGGCCGCAAGTTGGTTGAGGTTATCGCCGCTGCGCGGAACGCTCATTTGAGGCAATTCTGCTCCATATTTTTGGTCAGAGGTGCTCCTGAGATTTGCGGGCAGCCAAGCGTCTCGCTTGCTGGGATCTTGGGCAAAGACCTGACGTTCACTTTCATATACTTCTCGCAATAGGGCTAGCTCTTCAGGCCGGGGAGATCTCCCTACCAGCGAACGAAATACGCCGCTGATACCTATTTCTAGCTCCTCCTTAGCTGCAATCTGATGCCCCAAATGCTGCGATGCCTCCACAAAGGTTGGATCATTGAGCAAAATAAGCGCTTGCAAGGGGGTACTGGTCTCCTCGCGTTTGACGGTACAGAGACTGCGACTAGGAGCATCAAAAGTACTTTGGGTAGGGTAGGGGACCGTCCGTTTCCAAAAGGTATATAAGCTCCTCCTGAAAAGGTTCTTTCCGCGGTCGGGTACGTAAGTGGTGCCATTAACTCGCCAAAGACCTGCTGGTTGATAAGGCTTGACACTTGGACCACCAATTTGTTGATGTAATAAGCCAGCAGCAGCGAGGGCCTGGTCCCTGATCATTTCTGCCGTTAAGCGAAGCTTAGGTCCCCTGCTGAGCCAAACATTGTCTGGGTCTTGGGCAATCACTTCTGGGGCTGCCACAGATGATTGCCGATAAGTCTGCGAAGTAACCATCAAACGCAATAGCGCTTTCAAGTCCCAAGCAGATTCTTGAAAATTCACCGCTAACCAATCCAGCAATTCTGGGTGGCTGGGCAAATCGCCTTGGTTGCCAAAATCGTTGGAAGATTTTACCAAGCCACGTCCCCAAAGCATCTGCCAATAACGATTGACCGCTACTCTAGCAGTAAGGGGATGATCTGGGTGAAAAAGCCACTGGCTAAGACCAAGACGATTTTTTGGATAGCCCTCCGGTAAATCCATAATACTGGCCGGTGTGGCTGGGAATACGCGTTCGGCGTAGGCGTCATATTGCCCACGATCCAAAATAAAGGAGGCTCTTTGCTCAGACATCTCTTGCATGATCATCACTTCCTGAGCGGTGTCATGTGCGAGATTGTAGCTTGCACGAATGGATTGTAGTTCAGCTAGTTGAGTCTGATAAGCCTTGCTGTTATTGGCGAGGTAATAGGATTTGAGTTTGGCTTTTTGAGCATCGGATAGTTCGTTGGGTTTACTGCTGCGCAGAACGCTCAGCTCTTTAGGAGCGGCAAGTTGTAAAGCTTCTAATTCACCCAGCGCGCGATCATAAACAATGATCTCATCCACAAAGGCTCCTTTAATGCCTTTGCCTCGCCAGCGAGCCCCAATTTGTAGGCCAGGTTGTGGCTTGCGTCCCGGAAAGCCTATGCCTTTATATAGGGTATCAGCTTCTACTGTGCCGGGTACTTCTTTCCCATTGAGATAGAGTTTCATCCCCTTGGCTTGACTAGAACCATCATAAGTCAACAAGAGGTGCTGCCATTCGTCTCGAGGCAGTTCGGGACCGTTTTTGATCAAGGCATTATAGGGCATGGTATGAGCCATGGACCATTGCAAATGATTGTCTTCAATGCCTACTTGATACCCACGGAAATTATACAATGCCGCGCCATCTCCTTTGTGGAAGATTACCCCTTTTTCGATATCCGCTGGCACATTGACCCAAAGACCTACCGAAAAGGGCTCCGAACGTGCAAAAACACCAACTTCGCCTAGGTCAAGCCAAGCATCTCCATCAAGTGCTAGGCCTTTTTTATTTTTTCCTTCTCCTAATTCTGGATTACGATTGGGGCTATGCTGCTGCTTTAGGATGCCTTTCTGATTGCTGTTGAAACGATTGCGTACAGGAAGTCGATCAAGATCAAAAAATGCTAGTGGACCCTTTGGGAATGAGGAGGCAAAAGCTTTTTTATAGCGTTCTTGGGTGAGCCAGCTTTGGAAAGAGGCTTCTTCATTTAAGGCTTCCAGGCTTTGCTTTTGTTCGCTTATCTGCTTTTGCAAGAAGGCTATTTTGTCCTCTGCTTCCTGCTCAGTAAGTAGCATAGTTGGCACTGGCATGGCATTGTCAAAAGAGATTTGTCCTGCCTCTTGGACGTTGTTGAAAAAGCTATAAAGCTGATAATATTCCTTTT
>CAZHOC010001021.1:0-2909 GCA_964534295.1 uncultured Bacteroidia bacterium
CAACGAACTGAATAGTTATTGGTGAGCATATTAGTGGAAGGCGCCCCACTACCCCAGTCAAAATCAATCTCAGGATCCACCCTGCTAAATGCAAGGTTAGAGAGATTGTTGTTGTGATAGTAAGTGGCATATAATCCAGTTCCTTGTCCATTGGATGGAGCAAAGACGAAAAAGCTTTCCTCTACATATGGTGCGGCTTGGTAAGTATCTGGCCCATTGGTTCCACCATTTTGCTCGGCCCTAACCGTAACAGCGCCTACAATACCTGTAAGTGTGATAGTGTTACCAGAGATATTTGCCACCGTGCCATTGCCTTCTACTAGAGAAAGGGTAACTGGCAAGCCAGAGCTTGAAACAGCATTGACATTGAAGGCAGCATCAGTGGTGATTTTACCGTCAATCGGATCGAGGCTAATCACCTGACTCTTGTCTGGGCTATTTGGCGGGAACAGCAGATGAGAAGGAATTATCTCACGAGGCTGATTTTTGCTTTCCCAAGATAGCTCCATGAAGGCAGTCCCAGAGCTTTGCTGATATTCTAACACTATGTCTACCTTCTGACCTGAAGTCAAGGCGATAGTACCAGAATTAACCGAGGTTCCATTGGTCGTCCAATCATCAATAATCAATTGACCATTGACCCATAATCGGACGCCATCATCGGAGTAGGTATGGAAGGTATAAGTTTCGTTGAAAAGAGGTAACAATTTACCAGTCCACCTGACGCTAAAGAAGTGTCCAGCACTTAAAGCTGGTGGTCCACTAACCCCCCAGAAAAGATCGATTTCTGGATCGATAGTCGTTTGGACTAAGTTGGTAAAGTCTATATTGTCATAGTACTTTCCTTCCAATCCTTCACCCTTAACATAATCGTCTGGGTTTAAAGACATGATCCATTCTCCGATTAGGCGCACCCCAGCTGTATCCACTTTATTTTTGGCCAAAGGAGGCATCGCGATATCAGAATGCACCGCTTTGAGGCGTTGATAGAGGATCGAGCGATTTGTATCACCTGGAATCACCACCTTACTACCCTTGATACCTAATTCATCAATTACACTACCAAAGACAATTTGTTGGCCTTCCAAAGGAAGAGGTAGGCGAGAATCAAACTCAGCTCTATTACCAGTACCAGGCATATGACAAGAAGAGCAATTTGCATCTAAATAAGTACGAGCTCTCAAATCCAAGCTAGCGCTTAGATCATCTTTTGCTTTTGAAGTAAGCATAGCTCCTAGGCCGGTGGTGTCAGCATCTGGACTAAAGAAATTTAGGTGCTCTAAGGTGGTAATCTGATTAGCTTGTCTTCCCGTTAGGGGATAAGTAATCTCACCATTTAATTGGCGTCCAATTGGCCCCAGAGCGCCCTTGGCAGCGCTATTGTGGCAAGAAGAGCAAGAACTTCGACTAGGGTAATGCCAAACCTCCTCTCTAGGATATCCAGAAGTCGCTACACTAAAAGTATCATTCTCAAATGTATTGAGCAGCTCTGCATCAGTCTGAGCACTGTTCCACTTATAAGTCAAGCCATAATATTTTCCGTCAGTACCATGCACCAAGAAACGCGTTTCAAGCTTAGTGCGATTAGCAGGATTGTTTTCATCCAACTCCATTTCGAAGTGCTTGATCAATACCGAACCAATGGGAAAATCCCAATCCCCTTCTTCGTCATAAGAAATTTGCTCAGAAGTATTGTCAGGGGTACCATCGTTGGGGATCATCATCCAACGAAACTTCTTGGCATTATCAGACCAAAAAGGCTCATTGAGATCATAAGGGATGATACCGGGAGCAGGCGTCATTGCTGTCAAATCAGTAAAGGCTCCGATTTGAGAAAGATATTGAGGAGCGTTCGGTGCAACCGAGGCTGTCAACTTATATAGCTGAGAGTTAACTCCATTTCTTAGGATGTACACCTCTCCATCATGGTCGTAACCAAAAGAAGAAACTCCAGATACTCCTGAAGCTGCCATCACTTCTTTGATTGCTTCACCCGTCAAAGGGTTATAATCGATTGACCATAACTCTCCACTGCCATATCCCGCACAGATATATTTCCCTACTAGATCGGGGAAATCACTACCGCGATAAACAAAACCACCGATAATGGCCCCTAAATCCTCTGGCGTATTATGCAGAAACTCGGCAATTGGGTCAGTTAATGTCCCCTTGATTACTGCTGGAGGATTGTTGTTTCCGACGATGGTTCCCTCTCTAAATGGGAAGCCATAATTGCCGCCGATATTGACGATATTTACTTCTTCTCTGGCATTACCCCCTACCTCGCCCATCCACATTTGACCGGTTACAGCATCATAGGCCATACGGTGAGGGTTGCGATGCCCTAAAGAATAGTATTCTTCAAACTCTAGACCACTAGGATCTAAGAAGGGATTGGTATTAGGGATAAAATAACCGACTCCTGAAATCTCATCAGAATGGGCTTGAGGTAGCTTGCGGATAGGAGCGTGCGATTTGCTCGCATCACGGTCTACGTCTAAGCGCAAAACGCCTCCTTCAAGATTAGAAGCCATGTCTTGGGCGGTGATATATCTAAACTCTTCCCCCATGGCGATATATAAAAAGCCATCGTTGGCGAAGGCCATTCCCCCTCCCCTATGCGAATTATTATACAAACGACGATTGATCATGATCAGCTCCGAATTAGGATCGATCACCATAGTCGTGGGATTTACCGTAAATCGTGAAAGGCGGCTATACACATTAAAGAAAACTCCTGGGTATCCCTGGCCTACCGCATTGGTTGGATAGCTACCATTAGCTGGCCTTGCACTGTAATAGATGTAAACGTAGTTACTATCTACCCCAAAAGATGGGTGGAAAGCCATATTCAGCAAACCGCCGTCCCAAACATAAGCTGCTACAGTGGGTGTAATATCAAGAATTTG
>CAZHOC010001022.1:0-2902 GCA_964534295.1 uncultured Bacteroidia bacterium
TGAGTCCCTAGACTCTATCGGAGCCTTAGTGGGCAACACCCCATTGCTACCTATCCGCAATGTTTGGCGTCAAAAGGATGTCCAGATCTTTGCCAAACTTGAGTGGCATCAACTGGGGCAAAGTGTCAAAGCACGAGCGGCTTATTATATTATCCGAGATGCTTTGCTTGGAGGTAAGTGGTATCCAGGCAGACGCTTACTTGACGCCACCAGCGGTAACACAGGTATCGCTTATGCTGCTATTGCGGCACGATTGGGAGTACCTTTGACGATCTGCTTACCGCAGAACGCTTCTCCCGAGCGCAAGCAAATCCTAAAGGCATATGGGGCAGAACTAATATTCACCTCGCCTCTAGAAAGCACGGATGGCGCCCAAGAAAAAGCCCAGGCTTTGGTAGAAGCAGAACCAGAAAAATATCTTTATCTAGACCAATATAATAATGAGCAAAACTGGAAAGCTCACTATTATACTACTGGTCAAGAAGTCTACCACCAGACACAAGGAGGTCTCACACATTTTGTTACAGGTCTGGGCACGAGCGGTACCTTCATGGGGACTAGTCGTCGTCTCAAGGAAATCAATCCAGCTATCAAAGCGATTTCACTACATCCAGAGAGTGCCTTGCATGGGCTCGAAGGCTGGAAAGACATGGAGACCGCCAAAGTTCCCGGCATCTATGATCCTAGTTTAGCTGATCAAAGATTAGAGGTGAGTACTGAGGAGGCTTACGACTTCGTCGAACGCTTTGCCCAATCCGAAGGAATCTTAATTAGTCCATCTGCTGGCGCCAACTTAGCGGGGGCAATTAAAGTAGCCAAGCAAATAGACAAGGGAATAATCGTAACCCTTTTTCCCGATGATCACAGCAAATACGCAGAAGCTATCCAACAAATCTTTAACTAATGAATCCAACCCAATCAAAATATCTACCCCTCAACATTAGCCCTGAAGCTTACGAGACAATGCTAGCCGATGCCGAAGCTCGCTTTCCCTATGAATGTTGTGGCTTTTTCTATGGGAAGGACGCTGAAGTAAGAGAAATCAGTATCGCCAAAGTGGTTACCAATAGTAAAGAAGGCGACCAGAGGCGCAGATTCGAAATTTCAGCCCTCGATTATATGAAGGCGGAACGCTATGCTACTGAAAATGATCTGAGTCTTTTAGGCATCTACCATTCTCACCCTAATCATCCGGCCATCCCTTCTGAGCATGATCGCAAGCAGGCGGTGCCGAGCTTCTCCTATATCATTCTTTCTGTGCAAGAAGGAAAATTTGATCATGTCCGATCCTGGCAATTGAATTCAGACGAGCAATTTGAAGAAGAAAAAATATTAACCAACAAATAGATACAAATACCAAAATGGCAAAAATTCATATTCCCACTCCATTACGCAAGTTTGCGAGCAATCAAGCAATTATTGAGTCTGCAGGTACAACCATTAAAGATTCTATTGCTACCTTAACCAATCAGCATCCAGAACTTAAAAAGCATCTTTTAGATGATGCTGGAAGCCTTCGCCGCTTTGTCAGAGTGTATCTGGGCGATGAAGACATCCAAAGTTTAGAGGGAGAAGCAACCCCTATAGACGAAAAGAGTGTCATTAGTATCATTCCAGCCATTGCCGGAGGAAAACAATAAAGAAATGATCGCAAGCACAGAAGTAAACTTTTCTAAGGCAGAGCTAGAACGATATAGTCGACATCTGATTATCCCCGACTTCAATATTGAAGGACAGCGCAAACTAAAGGCCGCTAAAGTCTTGGTAGTTGGTGGGGGTGGTCTAGGCAGCCCGATGCTGCAATACCTAGCAGCCGCAGGCGTTGGCACCATTGGGATCGTTGATTATGATGTAGTCGATGACAGCAATCTCCAACGACAGGTGTTGTATGGGCTCGATTCCATCGGTAAACTTAAGGTAGAAGAGGCCAAAGCTCGTTTGCTTTCCCAAAACCCCCATATCACCATCAACACTCATAATACCTTGCTCAATTCCGATAATGCATTGGAGATCATCAAAGATTATGATGTGGTAGCGGATGGAACGGACAATTTCCCAACCCGCTATTTGGTGAATGACGCATGTGTACTTTTGGGTAAGACCAATGTTTATGCCTCTATTTTTCAATTTGAGGGACAGGTTTCTGTCTTTAATTATACCGATGCAGAGGGAAATACAGGTCCCAATTATCGCGACCTCTTCCCTACTCCACCGCCTCCGGGCTTGGTGCCTAGTTGCGCCGAAGGCGGAGTTATAGGCGTTCTGCCCGGCATAATTGGCTCTCTACAAGCACTAGAAGTAATCAAAGTAGTCTCCGGTGTAGGAGAACCTTTGGCAGGAAGACTATTTTTGTTTGATGCCCTGAGCTTTACTACCCGTATCCTCAAAGTACATAAGGATAAAAGCAATCCGCTCACGGGAGAAAATCCCACTCAGACTGAATTGATAGATTACGTTCAATTTTGTGGTGTGCCAGCCGTAGAGGGAGCAACTTTAGAGCGTCCAGATGAGGACTTAAAGCGAAAAACTGTTCATGATCTTGTCAATTACCGACAGCAAGGGACTGATTTTCAACTCATTGACGTACGTGAACCATACGAATATGAAATCGTAAATATCCAAGGTGAATTGATGCCTCAAGGCGAAATCGAAAATTTCCTCGGAAATATAGATCGTCAAAAACCGGTCATCATTCATTGTAGAAGTGGTAAAAGAAGTGCTGATGTGATACGAAAACTTGAATCAGAGCATGGATTTACCAATCTTTACAACCTTGAAGGCGGTGTCTTAGCCTATGTGGATGAAATAGACAACAGCCTTCCTAAGTACTAGCGAGTACTTAGATCTTTGACGTGCGACCAATTTCCCTAGAAACCAAATAGCACATTTGGGTATATCCCAT
>CAZHOC010001023.1:0-2902 GCA_964534295.1 uncultured Bacteroidia bacterium
AAGATCCCTGATAGACGTTTAAGTGAACTTGATAGAACGGTTTCCTTTACCGTTCGTCGCTAAAAAGATTGCGATTACTCATTGGTTCCCCTTTCTGACTTCCAGATTGGGGGACTTTTTTTTGTCTGATTTCAGACTATTAAGGAGATTCTAATAACTATTCTGTGTTTTTTTTACGTAAAATGAGTATACGCAATTCAAAAGCCCCTGATATGAATACTCTCGCCGCCACAGTGCCTCAAGGTGTCCTTTACTTCTTACCGATGATGTATATCGCTTGGTCTGATGAGGTCTTAACCCCAACAGAGTTAAGTGTGATCCATAAAATCATCAATAAGCAAAGCTGGTTGACAGCAGAAGAAAGGGAAACCATTGCTAGCCGATTAGACCCTCAACAACCGCCTAGCCCGACTCAGATGAAGGCTTGGCTTCGTCTAATCAAAGGTTCTGCTGAACTTCTACCTGAAGATTCAACTTACAGCATGCTCGAGTTGAGCGTTCAGCTAGCTGATCTCGGAACAGAAGATCAAGTTAGTCGCTACAAAAATGCAGAGGCGCATGAAGCCCTGGTAGAACTAGAGAAGGCTTTGGGCATCAGGACTTATGAAGCCGTTAGAGAATTATTGGCGGAGGGAGAAAAGCCTCCCATTGCAAAAAACGAATATAGCTATACCCGCCCTCGCTTTGATATTGCTGACCTTCACAAACTCTTGGAAGGACCGGAGGCAGATTTGAAGCAAAAGGTAAGAACGCTGCTTTCTGATCCGGTATTTGACTACCATCAGATCAGCATGCAAAAAGAGGAGTATCGAGAGCAGGTATTGAACTGGATGCAGCATTTGGCGGATCAAGGCTATGGTGCGCTGGCCTTCCCCGAATATGCAGCTGGAGCTGGTGATATGGGAAAATATATCGCAGTTTTTGAAGTCTTAGGTTATCATGATCTTAGCTTATTGATCAAATTCGGGGTACAATTTGGCCTGTTTGGCGGCAGCATCGCTGGATTGGGAACGGAGCGTCATCATAAGAAATATTTGCCAGATACTGGTTCACTGGCCCTGCCTGGCTGCTTTGCGATGACAGAAGCAGATCACGGCTCAAACGTTCGGGACATTGAGACCACCGCTACCTATGATCCTGAAACCCAAGAATTCGTCATTCATACGCCTCATTACCATGCCCATAAAGAATATATCGGTAATGCGGCTGCTCATGCTCGTATGGCAACGGTTTTTGCCCAATTGTATACAGGAGGCGAAAATTATGGGGTTCATGCCCTCCTTGTACCGATTAGAGATGAGGCCGGCAAGCCTATGCCGGGCGTAAAAATTGGTGATAGTGGTCGCAAGTTAGGCCTAAACGGGGTGGACAATGGGCGCCTTTGGTTTGATAATGTACGTGTTCCCCTTGACAATCTGTTAGATCGTTTTGCTACGGTGAGTGAGGATGGTACCTATGACAGCCCGATAGCAAGTCCTGGTAAGCGCTTTTTTACCATGCTGGGAACGCTTGTAGGAGGCAGGGTCTGCGTGCCTCTTGCTGGGCTTAGCGCTGCTAAATCTGGTTTAGCGATTGCAGTTAAATATGCTGCGCGCAGACGCCAATTTGGGCCAGCAGGCAAACCCGAAACGCCTTTGTTGGAATATCACAGTCATCAAAGACGCTTATTCCCCCTCCTTTCCAAAGTATATGCCTTGCACTTTGCGCATCGCTATATGGTCGAGCGTTATCTGGAAGATAAAGCCGAGGATGCTCGTGAGATAGAAGCCTTAGCGGCGGGGCTTAAGTCAGTCTCCACTTGGCACACAACTAAGGTCTTACAAGAATGTCGCGAAGCCTGTGGTGGCAACGGTTACCTGTGGGTAAATCGTTTGGCAGATCTAAAGGCAGATACGGAGATCTTTACCACTTTTGAGGGAGATAATACCGTACTCCTTCAATTGGTAGCCAAAAGTCGATTGTCTGATTTCAAGCAGGAGTTTAGTTCTATGAAATTTTGGGGCTTACTCAATTATCTTGGTGGTCGTATTGGCACAGAAATCAGCGAGCGTAATCCGATCGTAAAGCGAAATACAGATGTGGAGCATCTTCGTGATCCTGAGTTTCAGCTCAATGCTTTCCGCTATCGAGAAGAAACTTTGGTGCGTACTGCAGCTCAGAGGCTAAAGAAACGCTTAGACGATGGGATGGATTCTTATGACGCCTTTATTGCCGTTCAAACCCATCTATTAACGATGGCAGAAGCATATATTGACCGCATCGTGCTTGAGCAGTTTTTGCAGGCGGTCAATAAGTTGGAAGAAGGGCCTAATAAAAAAGTCTTAAAGGATCTGAGCGATCTTTATGCCCTTTCAGAAATTGAAGCCAATCGCGGTTGGTATCTTGAGCAAGGCTATATCGAAGCACCTAAATCAAAGGCCATCCGCAAAACTGTAGATCAGATTTGCTCCGATATGAAATATGATGCAGTTTCGCTAGTAGATGCATTTGGGATCCCTGAAGCTTTGTTGGGAGCTCCCATTGCGCGACCTAAGCAATAAACTATGTCCCAAGCTACTGCCGACCGCCTTAGAGCGGTGGTTGAAAAAAGTGCCCCTCTCTTATTAGCCCTACCGGAAACCGGACACAGATTAAGTCCTGCTCCTGGAAAATGGTCCCCTATAGAGTTGGTCGGTCATCTTATTGATTCTGCCTCCAATAACCATCAACGTTTCGTTCGCGCTGAGCAACAAGATAATCTTGTCTTCCTTGGCTACGCCCAGGATGATTGGGTGAAACAACAAAACTATCAGGAGGCTGACTGGCAAGAGACGGTGTCCTTCTGGAAAGCTTATAACCTCCACCTAGCGCGAGTGATTGAGCATATTCCAATCGAAGTATGTATCAAAGAGCACCTTGAGCA
>CAZHOC010001024.1:0-2901 GCA_964534295.1 uncultured Bacteroidia bacterium
GTGGGTTTTGCTCCAATCGTTTTACAATCCAAGCATCGTCCCACCACAAACTCGGATCAATCGCCAAAAAGGCGTTGAAGGTCTCATGCTCAATCATTGAGTAGGCCGCAAATAAGCCAGCAAAAGAGTGCCCGATCAAAAGTCGAAATGGCTCAGTCCGATAACTGCTGTCGATGTGAGCTAAGAGTTCCTCGGAGAGGAAAGCGTGAAAAGCCTCCGCCCCGCCGCTTTCGGCTAATTGGTCTAATCGTTCTCCGGAGGAGGATAACATAGACTCGGTGGGCAAAAAGTCTCGATTACGGTTGGTATTGCGTACAGCGACCAAGATCATCTCTGGAATCTCTTCAATACCACCCGCCCCTAATGATCTGATCACCCCCGAGCTCAAATGAAAAAGCCTCCCGCCATCGAGCAGGATCGCCACTGGATAGCGCTTCTCAATGTAAAAGGCATCGTCATTATAAGAGGCTGGTAGCTGAACGATATATGATCGCTCTTCATTAAGAATCTCTGAATAGATTTGATGTTCAGTCCCAATGACAAAGGTGTTTTCTTGGGCCCAAAGAAGGCCTAGTCCGCAATTGAGGCAGATAAGTAAAAGAAAGGTACGTAGGGCTTTCATCAGACGTCTTTTGAGTAGTTGGTCATCTCGGCAGCGAACTCATCGACAAAGAAATTGTCCATTTCATCGGCTTTGAGGGCAAGTCCTGTCAGGTTGGCCTTGATAGTATCGGCATATTCGGTGAAGATCTCCGAAATATGGACGCGATAAGAAAGATAAATCTGGCTATCGTTGATTGCCAATGAATAGGGCGAAACCGGATCGCTTAGCAGATAGGTATAAAGCTCCTTGAGCTTGGTCTTGGGCAAGCGATTGAGCGGGGAAGTGGCGTATAGATAGTTTTGCTGATAAACAAAAATCCTAATCTGCGAACTGCCTTGGTGAAAGACCCAATAGTCATAACCTGCTCTCGCTAGAGCGGGGTCCATATTGAGATCGCTGAGCGCACTCTCGACAAAGCGGGCAAAATGAGTCAGCTCTGCTTCTTCGAAGAGATTGGCGTCTATATTGGTGCCACAATTGGGGCAATAGTCTGTCGCTTCAAAAAGCAGGGTTTGACAAGAATGACATTGGACGGAGTATTGGTGCTCCGGATTAAGCTCCATAGCACCTAAAGCTTCTTCTAGGACTGCTAGTGGAATCGCGAAACCAACATTGTCAGCATTGGTAAACTTGGCGGTAGTAACGCCCACCACTTCGGCATTGGCATTGAGCACAGGTCCACCACTATTGCCGGGATTGACTGCCGCGTCAGTCTGGATATAGTATTTACCATCCATAAGCTGACGAGGAGAAGAGACAATCCCCTCTGTAACGGTAAAAGGCATCCCAAAAGGAAAACCTAGGACATGTACTTTGTCGCCGGCTGTGAGCTCAGCGCCTTGTGCTGTTTGTAGATGCGGAACCGTATCTGGGAGACCACCTTCTACTTTGAGCAGTGCTAGATCTATATCGGGATTGGTGAAGACAACATGCGCCAGAAAATGATCTTGCTGCATGTCTTCGAGTGCTACTTTTTGGTTGCCCGCAATAACGTGATGATTGGTAACTACTAGATCGTAGTCTCTCAGAAAAAAGCCAGTCCCACTACCTGAAGCGGTTTTGATTTTATAGACAGCTGGGGCGACGGTCGCGTGATTTTTATTCATCCGTCACAAGGTAAGAAATTTTGGGAATGTCGAATGATGAATGTCGAATGTCTGTCAATCCCTTCATCATTGGGCGTTCGATATTTGACATTTAATTGCCCTTCACCTTTTCCCAGAGGGCATTTATTTGTTCGCCTCCCATGCGCGAAGCGTCAGGTCGTATGGTTTCGATCTCTACGATGGTACTATCTTCTTCGATCAATTTGTAAATAAAGCTAAAAGGCATAGGATCATCGGGCTTTTCAGGGCCTAGATCTATCAAGCCAAAGCGCATGTCGTACCAATGGATAGTGTCGTTGACTTTGCGAGTGACAAACTGTTCTTTGCTGAGCCAATGCAGCCCCTCAACTACTCGATTGTCTTCGTAAGGCTCGATATTTTTCCTTTGCTTGGCGAAATACCGAAACTCGATCTTGCGAGCATCGCCTAACAAAGAGTGATAGGCCATTTCATATCCACTAGGTTCCTCAGCCACACAATACCAGAGGATACTGTTCATAAAGGTGGGGTAGGTGGAAATATTACGAACGCTTTTGCCCTGCTTATGGAGTGCATTTTTGAAATATGCTTCAGCTGTGAGCTTATTGGTAACGGTTATAACTAGATAGAAACAACTAAGCGTGATCCCCAGCCAATTCCAAAATCGGCGTGCTTTACTCGTTCTTCGGAGGAATAATGCCACCAGTAAGCATACCGCAAAAGGAACGGTATAAACGGGATCCACTACGAATACGCTATTAATGGCGACTCGATAGTCCGAAAACGGATAAAAAAGCTGGGTACCCCAAGTGGTGAAGCAGTCCAGCAGAGGATGCGTAAACAAGGCCCAAAAGGCTAGCCAAGTCCAGTTTTGTTGGGTACCTAGCTCGATATTGTAGAGCTTTCGTATTCCCCAGCCGATGGCCGGAGCGGCGAGTATGCAAAAGAGGATAGAATGGGAAAAGCCTCTATGAGCAATGGTCGCATCAAATTCACCTAAAAATAGGTTGGCGATTACGTCTAAATCTGGAATTGTCCCGCAGATCGCGCCCCACATTGCCGCTTTATTGCCGGCTTTTTTCCCTAAGACAGCTTCCCCGACGGCCGCCCCCAAAACAATTTGACTAACTGAATCCATGAGGACAAAACTACATAATTGATGAATTGTTGAAGGGAAGAATTTTCTAATTTTTGATGGAAGCTCTCTGGCTA
>CAZHOC010001025.1:0-2899 GCA_964534295.1 uncultured Bacteroidia bacterium
GATTTAGATCGAAAAGATAAAATTCTTCAAAGCATCCAGTCTATAGCCTCGCGCTACGCGGTAGCTGCTCTAGATAAGTCGAATAAGTGGAGCACAACTAAAGAAAAATTTAAAAACAAATGGTCGTCACGTCAAAATTATATCGAGATGCTTTATAGCAATAATATCATTGGGAGAGATGCGTACCAGGATTTCACCAAGATCGTTTCTAGCCGCGATCTCTTGGGAGAGAGCAAAAAGGTGGATGTAGTTACCTTAAATGATCTGCAGGCATCTCTAGATCGCCTTGCAGAGAAATACGATGATCTCTAGCAGTCAGAACGAGTTTAAAGCCTTGGACGCCCTAGCTTCACACCCCGCTTACGGGCTTCTCTCAGTCCTTCGCGAGTGCGTTCGCTGATTAGATCACGCTCAAACTGGGCAAGCGCGCAGATGATATGAAAGAAGAAGCGTCCACCCGGTGTCGTGGTATCAATGGCTTCTGAGATTGAACGAAGCTGGATATCATGGGCTTCGAACGTGGCGGCCAGATCAGCTAGATGCCGTAGTGAGCGGCCAAGGCGATCCAGCTTCCAAACTATGATGGTATCGCCGGGTCTAAGATTGGCTATTAGTTCATCTAGACCAGGGCGTTTGGTCTTTGCACCAGATTGTCCATGATCGGTATAGATCAGCTCGCATCCCGCGTCCTTTAGGGCTCTCATCTGCATGTCTAATCGTTGGTCTTCGGTAGATACGCGGGCATACCCGACCGTTCTGGGCGGGCGGGAATCTTCGATGGATTCAGTCCAGGGTTTCTTGCTGGATATCTTAGCCTTTTTCGCATGCATGGATATGCCCTCAAAAAAACGGTCGTTTTTATAAGGCGCGATGTCGTTTAATACGGACTGGTGAAAATCCATGTAGATTCAATGTAGTCGAGGCAGTGGAATATTGCTATAGGGCATTCCAATTAAACGACCCATTTTTATAGACTGGTTCTATAGTAATTCATGGGGCCGTTTTGCAGGCGCATCGCATAAGGATGCCGCCTCTTGCCACCTTCATTTTTGGATCATGTATCCATCCTCGATATTATCGGGGCCAGTCTCACTATCATTGGGTTTTTTGGTCTCGCTGAACGCCTGGAACGGTTCTTCCGTCTTGTAAAGCTTTACGGTCGAGGAACCCGTAATCATGCTCTCCGCGAAATTGCGTTGCATAGACCGTTTACGGATCACTCTGAGTATTGGCTCAAAACCTGCGGCCAATCTGCTCTACAAGGTATCATAGCCTTAACAGTGGTCTATTTGGTTATGCCGGAAGAGGCGTATTGGTTTGCTTGGTTTCAAGATCTTCCATGGCAGGGGATAGTCATAGGTGTTGCTTCGGTGATCTTTGCGCTGATGGTTTTCACATTCGTCTTCACAATTATCTGGCTTCAGTTCGTGATGTTAGCCAGCGAGATGATTTGGCGCGTTTTCACGCTTCTGGCTAAACCGAAGGGTGGGGTGCTCGGCTCTATCGGCTTACTTGTAATGCTGGGGTCGGTGTTTTTGGGCTGGTAGTTGCCAGCTTCTTCATCAAATGCGGCAATACTTTTGGTCCGGCTATTAGAGCTATCGTCGCCGCTGCAGCGAGCAGTCCAGCCGCCGTATTACCTGTGGCTGCGCCAGCAATGCACGGCCCTGCAAAGGCTACGATTGATTTTCCAGTAATGGCCGTAAAGGCTAAGCTCATATAGGATAATCATACCATTTCTGATTGCATTATTCAAATTTTAGTCAATAAATACAGCCTGGTAAGGGTTTAAAGTCCTATCTGATGTTGGCCGCTGCCCTGCGGGCCCGTGCTCTAGGCGCTATGCGCCCCAAGCCAACCCAAAGGGGCAGTCTTGGCCCATGCGGGTGACGATCACTAGCGGAGGAGCTCTTCTCCGCTCACCAAAGAAAACGCCATTTTACCCAGTCTCTACTCGCAAGATCCGGACGGGTGGTAGGGACAAATAAGAAAACCCCCCCACCTAATTTGAGAGGCATTTTCTTATTTATCCCTCAACCGCTCATCGACACGCGGCTCCGAAGAAAACTGGCCGAAAGCCCGTTTATCGAGGTTCGTCTCCAACTCATCCAAGAGTGTGATGGCAGCGTTTTATACGGTTGACTGAACAGCGAAATAAGGCGAATTTAAATCAGGCATTGTTCTAGGCCTGGCACCCGCATTACCAAAGCCGCTGGCGGCATGATCTCTACAACTTTATTCGCATTACTGTTGAACCTACCTCGACATATGCGGCTGCGGGTGACGCTGTTTGTCGTGCCAGGAGATACAGAATGACGAGAAGCATTCGACCTGCGACCGTCGCAGGCATAAAATCATTAGCAAAAGAACTAAAGTTAACGCGCGGTGTCACACATTCGACTGCCCTCGATATGGCAGCCGGGATTGCAGGTTACGCGAATTTCCGTCACGCTTTGAGCGCAATTAAGAAGTCTGCCACACACGCAGCATGGCGGGATCCCCGAAAACCATTTCGTGACAAAAACATCGCAGAATGGAGCGAAATTGTAACGTCCACCAATCCGAACCTTGTGGAGGTCCAAACTTGGTTTGGCGTGGATGAAATAGCAAATGCCATGAGCCCGTTCATGGGAGACGGTCTCAACCACGCCTTTTTGCCCACAGGCGGTGGTGTCGATCTTACCAGCATTGAGAATTGCCGCGAGGAAGGATGTTTGATCCTGCCCGTTCACAATGGAACGTCCGATTATGTTATACGGCCTGAACGCCTGACCATGGTGACATACCCAAGAAGCCTTGGGCAGTCATTTTTACTCCTTGAATTGGCGCATCTCCAGGAGGCTGGTGTCCTTGGGCTTCGTCTGGATTATCACGAATATGAGGAGGTGAAAGATAATAT
>CAZHOC010001026.1:0-2895 GCA_964534295.1 uncultured Bacteroidia bacterium
GTTTCCTATCAATATTTATGAGCTAATCGAGGCGATGCTCGTCATTCTACCTTCTGGTGGACTACAAGGCGGTGGAATCAACTTTGACGCGAAGACTAGACGTAACTCTACTGATTTAGAAGATCTCTTTTACGCCCATATTGGGGGAATGGATGCATTTGCGAGGGCTTTAATTGTTGCCAACAAATTGCTGGAGGATTCCCCTTACAATTCATGGCGTGAGAAGCGCTATGCTTCTTTTCAATCTGCCGAAGGGCAGAAGTTTGAGAATGGAGAACTCACCCTAGCCCAATTGGCAGATTGGGCCACTTCTCAACCCGAGCCTGGCCTACAAAGTGGCCGACAAGAAATGTATGAGAATCTGATTAACGACTACATCTAATCAAAAATCAACAGCCTAAAAGGATAGGCTGAGAACTTAAAGTTTTCTGTACAGATCATTCCAAATGGGAGCCGCTCCGCAGGCACCCTAGGGGAGCTGTATGTCTATTTTTCTCTCCGTTCTTTCTAATTAAACTCTATTACTACTAAATGATTCATGGCATGAAACATTTCAATTTGACAAACAGAAAGACTCTTCCTATGCAAGGTAGGAGCTTTCTACTTTGGTGTTTGGTGATGATAGGCTCTTTTGCCTTCACCCAGGCCCAAAATGTTTCGGGTACCATTACAGACGAAGAAGGGACAGTACTCGCAGGGGTAAGTGTCCTCGTCCAAGGTACTTCGAATGGGGTGCTTTCCGATATCGAAGGAAAGTATTCCATTGCAGCAAAATCTGGCGACGTACTGATTTTTTCGTACATCGCCTTTGAGCTCCAAACGGTAACCGTTGGGGATTCTCGAACCCTCAACATTACCCTTGTTCCTAGTACGCTTGAGGAAGTATTGGTAACAGGTTATGCAACCCAGCGCCAAAAGGACATCACCGGTGCTGTTTCAGTGATCAACACTGAGGAAATCAATGAAGTGGCTGCCTCCAGCTTTATCCAAAAACTAGAGGGACGTGCTTCAGGGGTAACTATTTCTACTTCAGGTACTCCAGGTGATGGTACCACGGTAAGGATTCGAGGCATCAGTTCTTTCCAGAACAATGATCCTCTTTACATTATTGATGGGGTTCCAGTACAGGATGCCTTCCAAAATGGATTAAACCCAAATGATATCGAAACCATTCAGGTTTTGAAAGATGCATCTGCAGCTTCTATTTATGGCGCCCGTGCCAATAATGGGGTAATCATTGTTACAACCAAAAAAGGTTCTGCGGGCAAAACTACCGTTACCTACAATGGCTATGTCGGTATCCAGAATCCTGTAGGACGTTATGATTTGATTACTAATCCAGCTGATTACTCTCAAGTAGTTTGGGATGCGCATGAAAATGCAGGACTTGAAGTCGATCCTGGTAATCCGTATTCTGCAGGTCGTGGGGTGATCCCAACTTATTATTACTCTGGTAATTCTAGTGGATACCCTGGTTCTGATCCAGTGGATGAAAGTTCTTACTCTTATCCTAACAACCTGATTATGCGCTCAAATGCAGCGGGTACCGATTGGTGGGATGAAGTATTTGATCCGGCTATCATGACAGAACACTCTGTAGGCGTTGCCGGCGGCAACAATGCAGGACGTTACTATATCTCTGCTAACTATCTAGATCAGCAGGGAACCATGATCAATACTTGGTTTAAGCGGGCTGCTATTCGCGCAAACTCAGAAATGACCAAAGGACGTTTGACCTTTGGAGAAAACTTCTCTTTGGCACGTTCGCAAGGGGTTTCTCAACCAGGTGGTAACCAGCAAGAGGGTAACGTAATGACCCAAATCCTTAAGGCTCAGTCCATCATTCCTGTCTATGATGTAGGCGGAAATTTCGCTGGTGGCAAGGCCAATGGTTTAAGTAATGGTTCTAACCCAGTGGCCCAGCTAACTCGCAACAAAGACAATGTGGGTACGTTCTACCGCATTTTGGGTAATATGTTTGCTGAAGTAGAGATCATAGATGGGCTTAAAGCAAGAACTAGCTATGGTGTCGATTACTTTGACAACTACAATGGCGGTTTCAGTTTCCCGACTTGGGAAGAATCAGAGCCGAATACCGTAAATGGCTGGAGTGAAAACTGGAGCAAAGGCTTCACTTGGACTTGGACCAATACGTTGAACTATACCAAAACCTTTGGTGTTCATAATATCCAAGCTCTTGCTGGTTATGAGTCCATTAGAGGTCAATTTAGAAATATCGGTGGTAGCTTAGCCAATTACTTTACTACTGATATCAATGCTTGGTACTTAAATACCGGTCTAGCTGATCCAGGTTCAAGAACTGTTGGCAGTGGTGGTGGATTTAACACTCTCGCTTCTGCATTTGCTAAAGTTGACTATGGATATGACGATCGTTACCTGGTGAGCTTCACCGTTCGTCGTGATGGCTCTTCTAACCTTGGTGAACTAAAGTATGGTACTTTCCCTGCAGTAAGTGTAGGATGGCGTCTTTCTAGCGAATCCTTTATGCAAGGACTTGAGTGGCTAGATGATTTAAAATTACGTTTCGGTTGGGGTAAGACGGGTAACCAATCTATCCCTGCGGGTAACGCTTTTGACCGTTTTGGTGGTGGACCGGGTTCTTCTTCTTACGATATCTCCGGTTCTAACAGCAGTCTAGAAACTGGTTTTGCTTTGACCGCTCGTGGTAATCCAAACTCTCGTTGGGAAGAAAATATTTCCTCTAATGTTGGGGTTGATGCCTCTATTCTTGGTGGCAAACTTCTTTTCGTATTGGATTTATACCAACGTACTGTTGATGGGCTTCTCTTCAACCCTGCTTTGCCGGCCACTGGTGGTACTGCTGCTGCTCCATTTGTAAACATTGCGAAAATGGAAAACCGCGGAGTAGACCTA